>DVLC01000129.1 GCA_018715685.1 Candidatus Cryptobacteroides merdipullorum | reverse complement strand
AATGTCGTAGGAGAGGAGCACTACAACACCGCCCAGAGAGTCAAGCAGATACTCCAGCGCAACAAGGAACTCCAGGATATCATAGCGATACTCGGAATGGACGAGCTTTCCGACGAGGACAAGCTGACTGTGAACCGTGCCCGCAAGGTGCAGCGCTTCCTGTCGCAGCCTTTCTCGGTGGCCGAGCAGTTCACCGGAGTGAAAGGCGTGATGGTCGATATAGAAGACACCATACGCGGTTTCAACATGATACTCGACGGCGAGGTGGACGATCTTCCGGAGCAGTCCTTCCTCAATGTGGGAACCATCGAGGATGCCATCGCCAAGGGTAAGGAAATTCTCGCCCAGGCATCATAAAAGGAGGTTGACATGGCGGACAAACAACTTTCAGTAAGGATAGTCTCTTTGCAGAAGACGCTTTTCGACGGACCTGCGCAGTCAGTGTACCTGCCGGGAACCGTCGGGCCTTTCGAGGTGCTTCCCGGGCACGCCGCCATCATATCCTCCCTCGAACCGGGCACGATAGAAGTCCGTGACTCCGGAGGCGCGCCGCAGCGCTTCACGATACGCTTCGGCGTGGTCAAGGTCAGGAACAACGAGGTGACGATATGCGCGGCAAACTGAGACTCATATTCATGGCCCTGCTCTCGCTGCTTCCTCTTTCGCTCAATGCGGCCGAGGATGGCGGTGGGCTCGACATGAAATCATATATCTTCGGGCATGTGGGCGACGCCTACGAGTGGCATATAACGAAGGTCGGCGACACCGACATTTCGATACCTCTGCCCTGCATAGTCGTCGATGACGGACTGCATGTGTTCTCGTCGAAAAGGATGCAGGAGCACGGCTATACGCTGAACGGGGACGGCAAGCTCGTCAACGCCGCCACCATGGAGCGGCCGATCGACCTGTCCATAACGAAGAATGTTCTGGCTCTGATGATCAACGCCGCATTGCTCGTGACGCTGATTCTGCTCTGCGCTCGCTGGTACAGGAAGCATGACGTGCTCAAGGAGAAGCCGACAGGAATAGCCGCTCTCATGGAACCTGTCGTGATGTTCGTCGAAAGCGACCTTATCAGGGATGTCATCGGGCCGGGATACAGGAAATACGCGCCCTATCTGATGACGGCGTTCTTCTTCATCCTGATCAACAACCTGATGGGAATCGTCCCTTTCTTCCCCGGAGGTGCCAACACCACTGGCAACATAGCCGTCACGTTGGTACTGGCGCTGTTCACCTTCGTCATGGTCAACGTATTCGGCACGAGACACTACTTCAAGGAAATTTTCTGGCCCGACGTGCCTGTATTCCTGAAGGCGGTGCCTCTGATGCCCATAATCGAAATCATAGGCGTGTTCACCAAGCCGTTCTCGCTGATGATACGACTGTTCGCGAACACCCTCGGCGGCCATATCATGATACTGAGCATGGTCGGACTGATATTCATCTCGGCCAGCATGGGCGCGGCCGTGAACGGGGCGTTCACCCTCGTGTCGCTGCTGCTGGGAGTGTTCCTCGACTGTCTGGAGATTCTGGTGGCGTTCATCCAGGCCTATGTGTTCACGCTGCTGTCGGCGGTGTTCATATCTCTCGCCCATCCCGGAGGAGAGGCCGTCGAAGTCATGGAAAACAAGAATTAACGATTTAAAAACAAAAGAATATCATGTTACTTATCTCAACACTTCTTCAGGCGGTTTCGCTCTCAGCCCTGGGCGGAGCGGTCGGTGTCGGCATCGTTGCACTTGGAGCCGGCGTGGGTATCGGTCTGATAGGCAAGGGCCTCATGGAGGCTTCTGCGCGTCAGCCCGAGATGGCGGGCGGTCTGCGTACCACCGCAATCATCATCAGTGCGCTCATCGAAGGCGTCTGCTTCTTCGGTGCGATTATCTGTCTGCTGGCCGTAATATAGTCCGTCATGTCTCTTGTAACACCTGATTTCGGCCTTCTTTTCTGGATGGTCATCATCTTCGGAGTGGTGTTCTTCGTGCTTGCGAAGTTCGGCTTCCCCGTCATCACCGGCATGGTGCGGAAGCGTTCCGACCATATCGAAGAGTCTCTGAAGAAGGCGCAGGAGGCGCAGGAGGCCCTGGAGAATCTGACTCGGGAAAGCCGGAGGATGACTGAAGAGGCGCGTGCGGAACAGGGCCGCATCCTCAAGGAGGCCACCCGCACCAGAGACCAGATAATTGCTGAGGCCAGACAGAAGGCCCAGGAGGAAGCCGACAAAATCGTCGAGCATGCCAAGATTCAGATTGCGGCGGAGCGTGAGAGCGCGATGCGTGACGTATGCCGTCAGGTGTCGCTGATCTCCGTCAAAGTCGCTGAGAAGATAGTCAAGAAGGAGCTTGACTCCTCCGAAGAGCAGCTTGCCCTGATCGACAGGCTCGTGGAGGAATGTTCGAGGAGCGTGCTGAAGAACTGAAGCCATGAACACCGGAATTCTTTCAGTCAGATATGCCAGGGCTTTGCTTGAATACAGCCTTGAGACTGGCCATGCCGACCGCGTGTATCACCAGGTCAACAGCCTGCTGAAACATCCGGAGGTCACTCCCGACAAGCTTGAGCCCGAGCTGGAGCGTTTCGTGGCCCTTCTGTTGAAGAATCGCCGCATGGACGGGCTGCGCTTCATTCTGCGCACCTTTGTCCGCATGTACTATGATTACAAGGGTATCAAGGCTGTCCATCTGACCACTTCCGTGCCCTCGCTCGACCTTGAGAAGAAGCTGAGCCGGCTGCTGGAGAAGAAATTCGGCTGCAAGGTGCTCCTCGAATCGGTCGTGGACCCGTCCCTTGTCGGAGGCTTCGTCATCCGCGTCGACGACTACATGCTCGATGCGAGCATACGCAGCCAGATCGAGTCAGTGCGGAGACAATTCATAATTCAAAACAATAGGATAGTATAATGGCGCAAACACAAATAAAGGCAAGTGAAATTTCGGAGATACTCCTGAGCGAACTCAGGGGAATAGACAATTCGCTGAAGTTCCAGGAGGTGGGATCGGTGCTGATGGTCAGCGACGGTGTCGCCCGCATATTCGGTCTCGTCAACGCCGAGGCCGGAGAACTGCTCGAATTCGACAGCGGAGTCAAAGGGGTCGTGATGAATCTTGAAGCCGACAATGTCGGAGCGGTGCTGCTCGGCCCCACCGACTATGTCAAGGAGGGTATGAAGGTCCGCCGTCTCGGACGCATTGCCGGCATTCCTGTCGGTGACGGGCTGCTGGGCAGAGTGGTAGACCCCATCGGAACTCCTCTTGACGGAATGGGGCCGATAAAGGGTGATTCCGTGCGCATGCCTCTGGAGCGCAAGGCTCCCGGAGTCATTTTCCGCGAGCCTGTGACCGAGCCTCTTCAGACCGGTCTCAAGGCCATTGACGCGATGATTCCCATCGGCCGAGGCCAGCGTGAGCTGATCATCGGCGACCGCCAGACCGGAAAGACCGCGATTGCGATCGACACCATCATCAACCAGCGCTCCGAATATCTGAAGGGCAAGCCCGTCTACTGTATCTATGTGGCCGTGGGCCAAAAAGGCTCCACCGTCGCTTCGATAGTCCAGACCCTGCGCTCCAAGGGGGCGATGGACTATACCATAGTGGTGGCGTCCACCGCTTCCGATCCCGCCGCGCTCCAGTATTATGCGCCGTTTGCCGGAGCCGCGATCGGAGAGTATTTCCGCGATACCGGACGCGATGCGCTCGTGGTCTACGACGATCTCTCCAAGCAGGCTGTGGCCTATCGTGAGGTGTCGCTGATTCTGCGCCGTCCCTCCGGGCGTGAGGCTTATCCCGGCGACGTGTTCTACCTGCATTCGAGACTGCTTGAGCGTGCCGCCAAGATAATCAGTCAGCAGGAAGTCGCCGAGCAGATGAACGACCTGCCCGAATGCCTGAAGGGCAAGGTCAAGGCCGGCGGTTCGCTGACCGCGCTGCCCATAATCGAGACACAGGCGGGCGACGTGTCCGCATATATCCCCACTAATGTGATATCGATCACCGACGGACAGATATACCTTGAATCGTCTCTCTTCAATTCTGGCTTCCGTCCGGCTATCAATGTGGGCATTTCGGTGTCCCGAGTCGGCGGAGCCGCCCAGGTGAAGTCGATGAAGAAGGTCGCCGGAACGCTCAAGATAGATCAGGCCCAGTATACCGAGTTGGAGTCGTTCACCAAGTTCTCCTCCGACATGGACAAGGTCACAGCGATGACTCTCGACAAGGGGCGCAAGAACGAGCAGCTGCTGGTTCAGCCGCAGTACAGCCCCATGCCCGTGGGAGAGCAGGTCGCCATACTCTATTGCGGCACGCGCGCTCTGATGGCCGACATAAAGGTGGATCAGGTCTCCGAGTTCCAGAAGCTCTTCCTCAACAAGATGAGA
>DVLC01000128.1 GCA_018715685.1 Candidatus Cryptobacteroides merdipullorum | reverse complement strand
CCATGACGCCTTCGATTTTCAGGCTGCCATCATCCTCCAACTCAACCGCGACGGAACCTTCGTTCAGGAAATCAGTGCTGCAATCATTCTGCCCGTCGGCGAAATCCGCGAACCAGGAGCCTCCGGGCACGTCTACAGGCCCCCAGGGGGAATCCACGGATCCTGACGTCCCCTGCTGCCAGGTGCCTTCCGAGAAGTCCACGCTGTTGGCAGGTTTAACATATTCACCTGCAAGGAGCGCAAGATCGGGCTCCCCGTCAGGATTCACCTCAGCGTTCACGACAAGGTGGAGCACCTGCCCCGGCCCAGTCCCCTCGACCAGACCTCCCTCCTCGGTCAGCTGCATATCCGTGTAGAGCAACAGGGTCCACATGTCGGCCCCGTCGCCGTCATAGCCGTTGTACGTAATCCTGACATTGCAGTAGTCAGGCTTGTTAGGGACAAGCTCACTGAATCCTCCCTCGCCGGGATCCGCCGGCTCCTGCTTCGAGCATGCGGAACTGAAGACCAGTGCTGATGTCAGAATGAAAAAGGCGGTTCTCAATACAGATTTCATCTGGAATCGGTTAAATCATAATACATTTTCATTGTCGCCACCACGGATATTTCCATAGGCGGAATTCCGGCAAATATAGCACTTTCAACGAGCATTCCCGCATGAATCGCGCAAATTCCGACAAAAGACGCGGAGCCATGCCAGGGGTGCAGGAAACCAATCCGGCCGATTTTTTTCAAGAAAAATCCGTCTCAGTCTCACGATTGACGATTTTTTCGCTATATTTGCAGGTCGTAAACTCGCAGATTGAATCATGAACATTTCTACAATAGGAGTCCTGACCTCCGGGGGTGACGCTCCCGGAATGAACGCATGCGTAAGGGCCGTGACGAGGGCGGCCATCAATGCGGGATGGAAAGTGTACGGAATCTACCGCGGCTATGAGGGTCTCATCAACGGAGATGTCAAGGAACTGACCACCGAAAGCGTCAGCAACACGATTCAAAGAGGAGGCACAATACTCAAGACCGCACGCAGCGAAGAATTCCGCACACCGGAAGGCAAGGCGAAGGCCTACGAAACCATCAAACAGTTCGGCATCGACGCCCTCATAGTCATAGGAGGAAACGGCTCGCTCGCCGGAGCGCAGCAGCTCGCGCAGCTTCATGACGTCACTGTCATAGGCCTGCCGGGAACTATCGACAACGACCTTTACGGCACCGACTCCACCATAGGCTACGACACAGCACTCAACACCATCATGGAGTGCGTCGACAAGATAAGGGACACCGCCACCAGCCACGACCGAATCTTCTTCGTAGAAGTCATGGGACGCGACGCCGGCTTCCTTGCGCAGAACAGTGCCATAGCGGCAGGAGCGGAGGCCGCGATCATACCGGAAGACAACACCGACATCGACCAGCTCGCGACCTTCATAGGCAGAGGCATACGCAAGAGCAAGAACAGCAGCATCGTGCTCGTATCTGAAAAGGACGGAGGCGCAATGCATTATGCAGAGCGTGTACGCAAGGAATATCCCGAATACGATGTGAGGGTATCCATTCTCGGGCATCTGCAGAGGGGAGGCTCCCCCACCGCCCAGGACAGGATCCTTGCAAGCCGTCTAGGTGTCGCGTCCGTCGAGGCTCTTCAGGAGGGGCAGAGGAACATCATGGTCGGCATAAAGAACGACCAGATAGTATATGTCCCCATCTCCAGGGCCATCAAGCTCGACAAGCCGATTGACAAGGAGCTCATCAATGTGTTGAGCATACTGTCAATATAGTACAATATTCTCCGGCCTGTGCGTCTTGTACTGTGCCCGGAACGTAAACGGGGTATTAGCTCAGTTGGTAGAGCGTCAGGTTCGCAATCTGAAGGTCAGGGGTTCGATCCCCCTATGCTCCACGAATAAGAGGATGACCTCAAAGTCTCTTGACTTTTGGGTCATCCTTTCATTCGTAAGCCCCGCACCCTATACAACGCTTCGCGTCATCCAATCCTGCGCTCCGCGGTACAATTGATATTTTTGGTCGGAGAGAATGATATAAGTGGTTTGCGCGTGCAAGGTATTGCAATCCACCTTCGACGCCCATGTGCCTTCCACGGCTCCGGAGCGGGGCCGGAGCGCGCAGGTGGACACATTTCCTTTCCACCTTCGACGCTGGCCCGCTTTCCGTGTGCCTCCACGGCATGCCGGGTGCGCCGGTGGATTGCAGAAATGAGCTTGCCTTGTCCATGGAGTTTCGCAGTGCCGTCACATCCGACGCCGATGCGGGTGATGTCCGCCGGGCCGCGTGGATTACTTAAATGCACCTGCCCGGCCATGGAGGCTTGCGTAGCCGATCCCGGGCCGCGCCGATGCGGCTGCCACTCCGGCCGCGCGGATGGATTACTGAACCTCCGCCCTCTCCGCCCTCCACGACCTGCTGCCGGCGGCTCCGTGAGGGAAAATGAAATCCATCTTCCACGCCGACCTGCCATCTGCGGCCGCAGGAACACGGCGACTGCGCCTGATGGAAGCAATTCCCATCATGTTCCGGCTGATCAGGAGGTTCACCGGAACGAGAGGTTCCACAGCTGCCGGAACAGATAACAATACTGATACAGCACCGGCACCCAGCACCGAATCATAGCTCAAAATTTCAAAATTCCGAAACAGTTGCTAACTTGCCGGTAGAATCAATGACAGATGAAAATAGAACCTATCGCAATATTTCGTTCTCCGCTCAAGGAGAAATTCGGCATCCCCAGGCAGGCGGGAATCGCCAATTCGCTAAGCGGCACTATCGAGCTAAAAGCACCATACAACCAACCCGATGCGCTGCGCGGGCTCGAAGAATTTGACTATGTCTGGCTGATATGGGGCTTCAGCCTGAACCGGCCGCGCCACGCCGACAACTCCGGAACCAAGGATACCGACGGGACAGAAAAGCATTTCGAAGCCACGGTCAGGCCACCGAGACTCGGAGGGAACACCCGGGTCGGAGTCTTCGCCTCCCGCTCCCCTTTCAGACCAAACGGGCTCGGGCTCAGCGCGGTCAGAATAACGAAGGTCGACTTCGAGAAATGCACTATAGAAGTCCGCGGAGCGGATCTTGCCGACGGAACGCCGGTCTATGACATCAAGCCGTACGTAGAATACGCCGACAGCCACGCCGGAGCGCGCAGCGGATTCGTCGACAGCAGCGAATGGAAGACGCTCAAGGTCGTCTTCCCGGAACACATCAGACAGGAATTCAGCGGAGAACGGCTCGCCGCGCTTGAGGAAATACTCTCCCAGGATCCGCGGCCGCAATTCCAGCACGACCCTGACCGCGTATACGGCATGAATTACGCCGGAGCCGAAATCAAGTTCCGGGTCTCCGGCGATATGCTGGAAGTGCTGTAGACAACTACTTGACGCAGGAAGTGATGTGGAAGCAGTGCTCCTTCTGCTCGTATTTGACCAGACAGCGGGCAGCGTTCTTCTCGTCGAGCAGAACCTCGCCCAGCACCTTGGTCAGCTCGAAAGGCTGCATGAAAGCCTCCGACTCGTCCTCACTGAAGTAACGGGTGTATGTAATGTCGAAAGTGGTGCCGTAGCAGTGGGCGGAATTGTCGCTGGCGTTCGGATTGCCGCTCCGCCTGAGTCTTTCGACATCCTCTTCCGTCCGGAGCAGCGACGATACCACGAGCTTGTAGTCAAGCAGGCCCTTTGACTCCAGCGAATCGCTGAAGGCCTTCGCAATGCGCTGAAGCTCCTCTGCAGCACCCTCGGTCAGATAAGGAATAGAATACTGGAGGTCGTCGACAACGAGATAATCGTTATCCTCTATCCGTACCAGCCCCTTGCGCGAGAAATCATCCCTGGTCTTCGGCACCTCGGAAAGGCCGAGCTGTCTGGCCACCCGGAGATGGGCTTCGTTGAGATCGGCGAACAGCCGCGCATAAGGCAGCCGGTCGCGATAATATATGATCTCCTTCGGTTCAGGCTTCTCCCCCAACCCGTCGACATCGTCGAACGGCTCCTCGGGAAGCTCCTTCTCACACACCGGAGCGGGTTCGGCAATAACCGTCTCCTGCTCTTCCTCACCGCTCCCCGTCTCCGCCGTACAGCCTCCTCTTACCAGAAAACCGGCGAGGAAGCCAAGTACAAAAGGGACGGCGAGAACAAGGAGGCCCTTATGACTCTTCTTCATCTTCAGGCCTCGTATTTCAGAACCGGCTGCCTCGCGGCCCTGGTCTCGTCCGGGCGGCCTATAGGCGTGGTCCGGGGAGCGGAATGAAGCAGTCCGGGATCAGCCTTGGCTTCAGCGGCGATCTTTCTCATGACTTCTATAAAAGCGTCGAGTGTCTCGGGAGACTCGGTCTCGGTCGGCTCAATCATTATGGCCTGATGGAAAAGCAGCGGGAAATAGATCGTGGGGGCATGGAAACCATAGTCCAGCAGCCTCTTCGCCACATCCAGAGTCGTGGTTCCGTTGGGTTCCAGCAGTCCGTCGAACACGAACTCATGCTTGCATACCGAAGATACAGGCAGCTTGTAGCAGTCCTTGAGCGACTCCTTGACATAGTTGGCGTTGAGCGTCGCGAGTTTTCCGACCATGCGGATATTCTCCCTGCCGAGCATGAGGATATACGCGAGAGCCCGCAGCATCACGGTGAAGTTGCCGTGGAAACCGCTGACATGAGGCACGTTCAGATAAGGCAGCACCCTTTCGGAAACGCCCACAGGGCCGCTTCCCGGGCCGCCTCCGCCATGGGGCGTCGAGAAGGTCTTGTGCAGATTCAGATGCAGGATGTCGAAGCCCATGTCTCCGGGACGCACTACGCCGAGCAGAGGGTTCATGTTGGCTCCGTCATAATAGAGCAGGCCGCCGCAGCCGTGGACAAGTTCCGCAATCTCCTTGATGTCCTTCTCGAAGAGACCGAGAGTATTGGGATTCGTCATCATGATGCCGGCGATGTCCGGCCCGAGCAGCGGCTTGAGATCCGCCACGTCCACCAGTCCGTCGGCCTTCGATTTCACCACCACTGTCTCGTAGCCGCAGCAGGCCGCTGAAGCGGGATTGGTTCCATGGGCGCTGTCGGGAACTATGACCTTGGTGCGTGCGAGGTCTCCCCTTCCGAGATGATATTCCTTCATCAGCATCAGGCCGGTGAGCTCGCCATGGGCGCCGGCGCAGGGCCTGAAGGTGAAATGCTTCATCCCGGTGATGGCAGCCAGAGCCCTGTCAAGCTCATCGATGGCCGCCCTGCTGCCTCGTACGCTCTGCTCTGGCTGGAGCGGGTGCTGGCAGGTGAATTCTGGCATCGAGGCTATCTCCTCGTTGATTTTGGGGTTGTATTTCATCGTGCATGAGCCCAGCGGATAGAAGCCGGTGTCGACTCCGAAGTTCATCTGGCTCAAGTTCGTATAGTGCCTGACCACGTCAGGTTCGCTGACTTCAGGCAGACGGGGAGGCTCGCTGCGCCACAGTACGCCCTCGCGGGGCATCTTCCTTTCGGAAGCCGGGAGCGAGAAGCCCGTCCTGCCGGGCCTAGAAAGCTCGAATATCAGTTTGTCATAGTATTTCATCTCGCAAGTCCCCTCACTGTTTTTACAAGTTCGTCGATTTCATCCTTCCCATGCTTCTCGGTCACGCAGAAGCTCACATTCCCCTCCTCGGTAGGAAGGGCGGCGAAATAGCCGGCGTCGAGCAGGGCATGCATGAGACTCTCCGCAGGAATGTGCGGCTTCAGCACGAACTCCTTGAGGAACTCGCCCTCATGTACCTTGTCGAAGAGACCGGTCTTCAACAGTTCGTCGTGCAGATAGTGAGACCTCTCCCAGCAGAGCTCGTTGACGCGTCTGAGGCCTTCGGAGCCCATCAGCGAAAGGTATATCGTGCACCACAGAGCCATCAGCGACTGGTTGGAACAGATGTTCGAAGTCGCCTTCTCGCGGCGGATATGCTGCTCGCGGGCCTGGAGGGTCAGAACGAAGCAACGGCGCCCTTCGGCATCCTCGGTCTGCCCGACCATGCGTCCGGGCATCTTTCTCATGTAGTCTTTGCGGCAGGCCATGAAACCAACATAAGGGCCTCCGAAATTCAGGGGTATGCCGAGAGTCTGGCCGTCGCCTACGGCTATGTCCGCACCCCATTCGGCCGGGGCCCTCAGCACTCCGAGAGCGGAAGGGTCGCAGTATTCGACAAGCAGTGCGCCTGTGGCATGCACCTGTTCGGCCAGGCCGTCAAGGTTGCATATCAGGCCGTTGCGGTCGATCGAAGGCACGACCACGCCCGCAAGAGCGGAGGCATTCGCGGAAATGGCGCCGGGGACATCCCCAGTCACTACCACATTTACGCCTTCATATCTGGCGTAGGTGCGGACCGTCTCAATGACATGAGGGAGCAGTCCGGACGACAGAACCACGGTGTCGCGCTTTCTGGTGGAGGCTATGCACATACGCATTGCCTCGGCGGCCGCGGTGGGTCCGTCGTACATCGAAGCATTGGAGCAGTCGAGCCCGGTGAGACGGCAGATCATGGTCTGCCATTCGAAAATATAGCGCAGAGTCCCCTGGGAAATCTCGCACTGATACGGCGTATACGCCGTCAGGAATTCGCTGCGCGAGGCAAGGTACGGAATCGCGGAAGGGGTGCAATGGTCATACGCCCCCTGCCCCACGAACACCTTAAGACGGGTGTTCATGGCCGCGAGCTTCGCGAAATGGTCACGTACCTCCTGCTCGCTCATCGCGGAAGGGAGGTCATACTCGCCTTTGAAAATGAAGTCCGCAGGCACGTCGGAATAGAGATCGTCAAGCGACTTGACGCCTATCCTTTCGAGCATGCGGCTGATATCTTCCTCCGTATGGGGGAAATAGCAGAATGTTCCCATGTACACGGATCAGCCTACAAGTTTGCCGTATGCGGAGGCGTTGAGAAGCGAGTCGAGTTCGGAGCTGTCGCTCATCTCGATCTTGACGATCCATGCGGAGTACGCATCCTCGTTGATGAGTTCGGGATGCTCCTCAAGTTCGGCGTTGCAGGCCACGATCTTCCCTGACACGGGGGCGATGATCTCGCTGGAGGTCTTCACGCTCTCCACGGCACCGAAATCTTCGCCGGCGCGCACTTCGTCGTCAACGACAGGCATGTCCACATATGTGATGTCTCCGAGCTCGTTCTGTGCGTGGTCGGAAATACCCACGATGGCCACGTTGCCATCGACCTTCACCCATTCATGGGACTCGCTGTACAGGAGTCCGTCAACTATCTTGCTCATTACTTTTTATAATTTGTTTGATAAAATCTTTTCTTCACCACGGTTCCGGGGAAAACACGCTTGCGTATGCGGATGAAAAGCGGAGTTCCGAGAGCGGCGTGCCCGCTGTCGACCAGTGCGAAACACAGGCTCTTCCCGAGGCTGATGGAATGATAGCCGGTGGTCACATGGCCGACTTCGGTGCCGTCCTCAAGTTCCACGGGATAGCCCGCCCGGGGCACTGCGTTGTCCCGGAGCTCAATTCCGACTATGCGGCGCGGCGCTCCTTCCGCCTTCTGCTCCGCAAGCGCCTCACGGCCTATGAAATCCGCCTTGTCGAGCTTGCAGAACATCGACAGGCCGGCCATCACGGGAGATATCTCCGCGCTGAGTTCGTCGCCGTAGAGCGGAAGTCCGGCCTCGAAGCGCAGGGTGTCGCGGCAGCCGAGTCCGCAGGGCTTGACGCCGGCGGCAAGCAGCGCCTCCCAATATTTTCTGATCTGCGCGGGTGCGGCATATATCTCGAAGCCGTCCTCGCCGGTATATCCGGTGCGGCTGAGGATCACGCGGCTGCCGTCACCGGCCTTCTCGTCGCGGAATTCGTAGAATTTCAGTGAAGACGCTCCGGCGAATCCGAGCACGTCCACGACGGCCTTCTCGGCGTTCGGGCCCTGCACGGCTATCTGTCCCCATTTGTCGGACTGGTTGTCGACTTCCACCTTCCAGCGGCAGGCCTGCATCTTGAGCCAGGCGTAGTCCTTGTCGATGTTGGACGCGTTCACCACGAGCAGCCAGCTCTGCGGAGCATACTCGCGGTACACCAGAAGGTCGTCCACGGTGCCTCCGTCGTCGTAGCACATCATGCCGTAGAGAATCTTCCCGGGCTCCATTCCTGCGACGTCGTTCGTGAAGATATGGTTCACGAACTTCTCCGCATCCTCGCCGGATATGAAGATCTCACCCATGTGGGACACGTCGAACATTCCTACATCATGTCGCACGGCGTTGTGTTCGTCGATGATGCCGCTGTACTGTATGGGCATGTCGTAGCCTGCAAACGGACTCATCTTCGCTCCCGACCCGACATGAAGGTCGTGAAGACAAGTCTGCTTCAACTGTTCTTCCATTTTCTGAACTATTGATTGAGAATTTCCAGATCTTTCTTGAGAATCATGCGGGGCTCCATCATGGCAACCTTCTGGAAGAGACGTATCCTGTTGCCGAGAGAGAGATAGACCTTGTCCTCATGCTTTCCCCTGCGCCACCACTTGTAGAATCCGACCGGATCGTTCTCAAACGGTATCTTGGCGAGGATTCCCGCGCTGTAGCCAGGATAGTCGATCACAAGCCTGAGTCCCATGAAACGCTTGTAGTATTCGGGATCGGCGCGGCGGAGCTTGCTCACGAGCGGATTGAGAACCTCCAGCGTGTCGACCTGGAGAATCTTGTCCCGGACAATCATCCTATGTATGCGAACCGGGTCGACATTGATCCAGACCCCCATTTTCAGAGTCCTGGGGCCTCCCTCGGTGTCGAGTGTGAGTTCATCCATAGAAGTGTAGACCTTTTCGGGGTCGAGTTCGAATTGTCCGTCAGATTGCATCTCGTATTTCTCCGCTTATTATACAAAGATAATAATAAATTTTCGGAAAACTTGTTACATTTCAGAAAGAAATATGCATTTTTAGCATTATGGAATTGATATTTTCAGATTTCAGCAGTATCGAAGGCAGTTGCTGCTACTGTTCGGAAGAGGCTGGAAATGAGATAAGAACGCTGATTTCGCCCCTCCCGCTGAAGGCTGTACATTACATCGGCACCGGCGACTTCCATTACCAGACTCTGTTCTGGCTCGAGCGTGTCACCGGGCCGTTCTCGCTGCTGCTGCTCGACAATCACCCCGACGACCAGCCGGGAGCGTTCGGAGAAAAGCTCCTGAGCTGCGGAAGCTGGGTAAGGGAGGCGAAGAAACTGCCCCTGCTGCAGAATTTCACATGGCTGCGCCGCGCTTCCGACTACAGCGCGTCCGCACTGACGGACGCATTCCCTCTCTATATCTCCGTCGACCTCGACGTGCTGTCCCCCGAATTCGCCCGCACCGACTGGGATCAGGGCGACATGAGCCTCACGGAACTGAACGGGATTCTTTCCGATGTCGCAGCCCGCTTCAGCCGCGGAGACGAAGGGAAAGGCATAATGGGAGTGGACATTTGCGGAGGAATCAGCGAGGAGAAAGGCGGACGGGAGGCCGACATGGAACTCAACCGCGCGACGCTGCTCGACTTGGCCGGCATATTCCGGAACTGCTGACAAAAAAGAGGCCGCGCGGATCCCCGCACGGCCCCATCAACATATCTCGGCCTACCCCCCTACTCTCTGATGTCGGTAAAAATCACCTCTCCCGTAAAGGTCACCCTGTGGATGTCGCCTGTCTCATAGTCAGTTGCGATGATCTCCAGGATCATGTTTCCCGAATCGTCATAAGCGAGCGTAAGCGTGCCGTCGGAGAAATCCAGATGCCAGTCGCCGAAGATGTCGCGGAACTCGAGAGAGAAGACATCGGGAACGATGGCGCCGCTTAACGGATATGTCCCCGCAGGAGGCAGCATGGTAACAGGATCTTCAGGAGCCGCCGCATACAGATACACATCATAGCTCGCGCTCGTAGCCGCATATTCATCCGGCGCTTCGAAAGGCTGGTTGGACATGTAAACATGATATTCGTGTATGGCATCGACATATGTCTTGTCCGTTCCGTTGTAGGCACCCATGGCATATTTCATCTCCCGGTGGACCTGCTCCTCAGCGCTGCCGGCAACTTGAATCACCGTAAAGTCCTGCACATCCTTGCCGCCTTCGTAAGTGTACGTCAGAGTGATCTTGAACTCCCTTTTCTCCCCCGTGTTGGGATCCAGGCTGAACAGCACCTCTCCATTGTCATTCTCGCCGATTTCATGGGCGAACTCGGTCAAAGCAACGTCATGCACCCAGTCCTTGTCTTCGTAGGTCATCGTGACTTCGCCGTCCCAGGAATAATTTATATAGTACAGCACGCTCAAGCCTTCTCCTCCTTCGGCCTGAACGGTCATGTCGCGGACAATGATGTCGGGAGTGCCTTCCCAGATCGTCGATCCGGCCTGCTGCACTGCCGTGAAGGAGCTCTCGACCTTGTTTTCCCTGTAGACATACGCGAGATGTATCTCGCCGCTGCGGGCTGCTCCGGTGCCGTTGGCATACAGCTCGAAGCTCACGCTGCCGTCCGCCTCCGACACAACGAAATCATGCACCCATGGGCACTCCGGCGCGCTTACCTCAAGAACGCCGCCCTCGACAGGAGATTCTATGGTATAGCTGAAGCTCCCTTCTCCGCCGTCAGGCTCAAGCGAAAGCTCACCTTCGAAACCCAGTACGATCGCCGGTACAGCTGCCGACGCGGCCGGTTCCTGAACTGCCGTGAAATCCTTCTCCACCTTCTTGTCACCATAGACATAGACCAGATGAATCACGGCGCTGCGGCTGGCCCCCGTGTCATTGGGAAGGACATCGAACTTCACCTTATTTTCCTCCTCGACGACTTCAAAATCATAAACCCATTCATCGTCGGGTGCGCTCACTTCGAGCACGCCTCCCTCGACAGGAGATTCGACGGCATAGCTGAAGCTGCCTTCCCCGCCGTCCGGATCAAGAAGAAGCTCACCTTCGAAACCCAGCACGATCACCGGCGGTTCTGCGGTTTCCGGCTTCTGCTGGCAACCGCACAAGGCAAGGCAGGCCGCAACGGCCGCCACATACAGGAACTTTTTCATAAGTGATTCAAAATTTTGCGCAAATATAGTGAGAAGCCGAGAGCAATGCAAACTTGTCTGCAATTGCCGAGGCGCAGCCGTATATGTGGCCGCCAGCGGCAAAATATGGTAAAAGCACATTCCCCGCCTACAACAGCGGCGACAGGAGTCTGGCCAGCGACTCCGCGAACCTGACATGCAGCGGTCTGCGGGCCCATTTCCGCGCGTCGACCTGCCAGCAGCGCTTCTGATCCTCAAGGAAGGCGTCCCTGACTTCGGCCGCCACTCCGCGGTCATAGATGAACGCGTTGATCTCAAAGTCCTGCTCGTAGCTCCGCACATCCATGTTGGTCGAGCCTATGGTAGCCACGCGGTCGTCGGACACGATGGCCTTCGAATGCATGTAGCCGCCCGGCCAGAAGAAGACCTTCACTCCGGCTGCGACGACTTCCTTGACATAGGAGCGCGACGCCAGCGGCACCGTGACGCCCTTATCGCCGCGATACGGAATCATGACCCTCACGTCCACTCCGGAGAGCGCCGCGTTGCGCAGGGCCTCGAACACGGAATCCGTCGGTATCAGGTAGGGCGACTGGATGTAGATGTATCTGCTGCTGCTCGAAATCATCCTGACGATTCCCTGCATGATCACGCGCCACTCGTCCATGGGGCCGGAAGTGGCCACCTGCATAGTCACGTCACCGCAGGGTTCCAGGGCCGGGTAATAGCGCCGCGAGGCGAGCAGCTCCTTCGAGGAGAACTGCCAGTCGGCAAGGAAGCTCGTCTGAAGCTCGGAAGCCGCCGGCCCCTCCACGCGCATGTGCGTGTCCCTCCATGGTCCGCCATGCACGCCGATGGAGTAGCGTTCGGCGATGTTCATTCCGCCAAGATAGCCGATCCTGCCGTCTATGACCACGACCTTGCGGTGGTTGCGGTAGTTCGTGTTGCTTGAAAGAAAAGGAATCTCGACCTTGATGAACGGCTGCACCTGCACTCCGCCCTGCTCCATGCGGCGGAAGAAGTGCTTCCAACCGAGGTTGGCCGCATCGTCGTACTGCAAGCGCACTTCGACGCCCGCCCGGGCCTTGCGCACCAGCACATCCTCGATCTTGCGCCCGATCGGGTCGTCCTCTATCTTGAAGAACTCAAAGTGGATATGGTCGCGGGCGGCTTCAAGATCCGCGAGCAGGTCGCCGAACATGGAGTCGAAGTCGGTATAGACCCGCACGGCATTGCCTCCGAGCGGATAAGCGCGGTTCGTGCGCCACAGCAGATTGACCAGGTCGCCGTTTTCTTCCGGCATCTCCCGGAGGATGCAGCCGCCGCACTGCTCTTCAGTCATCGTCTTCAGCAGCGTCAGATCCTCGTCGGAAATCAGACGTTTGCCGCGGTTGTCCCTGCCGAAGAAGAAGTAAAGCACAAGTCCGACGCCTGGCAGGCACACGAGCACCACAATCCACGCGAGCGTGCGCACAGGATGCCTGTTCTCGGCTATGACCATGACCACGAGGCTGAAGACCGCAAGCGCAAGAAGAATGTAGAACCAGCGGGGCATCGCCTAATCTTTTCTCGGATCTATCTTCGCATAGTAGCGGGCGTCGGTGATGATGGTGGCGAAATATATGACCAGCAGCAGAAGCAGCACGAAGATGCCGACCAGGTCGAGAGTGCGCAGGGTGACATCCATGCCGAAGACGCTGACTCCGACGGAGAACTCGCGCAGCGGGCGTATGAGCACGAAAAGAGTGTTGGCGATGATGCCTAGAATGCGGAACTCGGTGGGCCCGAGCTTGGCGTAGGTCAGCCTGAACTCCTTCTTGAGATGCGCGTTGACGCTCACGTTGACGGTCAGCAGCAGATAGAGCACAAGTATCGCCAGAGCGAGCGGGAAATGGATGAGGCCCGAAAGGCCGAGACCTATGAACATCAGGCTTTCGTTGATGCCGTCGACCGTATGGTCAAGATAGTAGCCGTACACCGGCCGCTGGGTGTTGCGGACTCTGGCGAGAGTGCCGTCGAGGGAGTCGCCGTACCAGTTGATCACGAGCCCCAGCGAGGCGAGCCAGAGGAATCCGATGTTCCGGTTGACCAATATGTAGCCCGCGGCGATCACCAGCGCGCCGAAGAAGCCTATGGCCGTGAGTATGTCCGAAGTCATCCACTTCGGCTGACGCTGCGCCAACCACACGAGAGCCTTCTTCTCGGCGGCGTTGAGTATGGAGGTCTGAATCCTTTCAGCCTGTTTCATTTCCTGCATGTTCTGTCGGTTTTAAGAAATTTGCACAGGTAAATGTACGGAAGTTTTCGCGAAAAGCAAACGACGGTCAGAGCCTGCGCATCCTCGCCCACGGCATCACCAGCGCGGGCGGGGTGCCGGCGGCCAGCAGCTCGCGCATCTTCTCCATGTAAGGTGCGGAGTGGGAGTAGAACATTTGATAGCCCTCGCATAGTGCGTTAAGGCCGGTCTCGCCGTTCTCGGTGCTGTTGAAGCGGTGCTTGGGGCACTCTCCGGCACATGCGAACAGGTATTTGCACGAACGGCACTTGCGCGGCAGGGCGTTCCGCTTGGCTATTCCGAACCTGACAGAGGCATCGGACTCAATCATATCGCGCAACTTCTTCTCGCGGATATTGCCGAGAAGATATTTCGGATAGACGAAGTGGTCGCAGGGATAGACGTCACCATTGTGCTCTATCACCGCGCAGGCTCCGCAGGTCTGGCAGTAGACGCAGAGGCCGGGAGTCACCCCGCACCAGTTGGCGAGAGTGGCATCGAAGAGATTGACGAAATACGAACCCACGTCGTTCCTGACCCACTCGTCGAATATGTCGCAGACGAAACGGCCGAAAGCGACAGGGCTGACTGACCACCTGGCTATCCGCGCCCCCTCGGTCTGCGGGTCGACGATGCAAGGACGGGCCTTACGGTCCTCCCTGCCGTTCACTACCGGATATTTCACATGCTCAACCACGGGCATGAACTGCATGTAACGGCTACCTATGCCTTTCAGAAAATGATAGACCTCGAGTCCGCGGCCCTCGCAGCAGGAATTGATCGTGGACATGGTGTTGAATGGAACATCCTCGGCGGCAAGCGTCTCGATCCCCCTCATGACCCGGGCGAAAGTCGGAGCCCCGCCCTTGTCCTTGCGGAACTTGTCGTGGATGTCCTCAGGGCCGTCGATCGAGACTCCGAGCAGGAAGCCGTTATCCTTGAAGAAACGCGCCCATTCGCGGTCGACCAGAGTGGCGTTGGTCTGCACGGTATTGCGTATCACGCGGTCGGGAGCATACTTGCGCTCGAACTCCACGGCCTTGCGGTAGAAGTCGAGACCGAGCACAAGCGGCTCCCCTCCGTGCCAGTTGAACATGATCTCCCGCGAGTCGTTCGCCTCGACATATTCGCGGATCACGGTCTCCAGCATCTCCAGGGTCATGCGCGGCTCCCTGCCGCCGTAAATCTCCGCCTTGTCGAGATAGTAGCAGTAGGAGCAGTCGAGGTTGCAGAGCGAGCCCGCGGGTTTCACCATTATGCTGAAATCCCGCGGCCCGGTAATTCTGACCGCATCCTCGATGGTTATCGTATCCTTGAAGCTGTCCTTCATTGTTTCCGGATCAGTCGCTCACTTCGTGGATCACTCCCCATTCGGAGCCGACGGTCTCCGCGTAGTCCTCCTGCCCGAAGAACTCGTCCTGACCGGACTCACCGGCCTTCTGGTAGGTGTACCATACAGGCTTGGGAGCACCGTTGTCGGTCGCGTCGTCGTACTTGCGGAGTCCGAGCTTCGCGCCCTCCTCCCTGCTGTCGAACCAGTTGTGCCACTGGAGCCCCTCGATGCCCTCGAGCGCCTGGATCTTGAGCCAGCTGTAGGCGAATCCGGCAGCCTGCTCGGCGAGTTTGGTATCGTCGTAGGGATCGTTGGTGTTGCCGGAACCCACTCCGGCCTCGGACAGCCATACCTTTCTCATGACATTGCCCTTGTACATGTTCCCGGGCGTCCTGACCCACTTGTCGAGAACCTCGAGGTTCTTCATCGACACATTGGGCGACTGCATGGAATAGGAGACATTCTCGTCCTCCCAGATTCGGGGCTCACCGATTGCCACGCCGTAGCTGTGATAAGCCATCGCCCAGTAGAAATCGCCTTCGGCGGCGCTGTACCTGTTCATGACGTCAAGAATATCCGTCACCTTGTACCATCCGCCCCCGGCCTCCTCGGTCCAGCCGTGGGCGAGCGAAACGAACGCCTCGGCGTTGGGGTCATACTGATGGGCGATATTGTAGACCATCCTCATCGACTTCATGTAGGTGTCCATGTAGGTCGCCATGGGCACGTCGGCTCCCATGTTTGTCCAGTGGACGCCGCCGTCGATCTCGTTATGCACGATCCAATGCGAGATGCGCATCTCAGATGAACTGTATCGTCCGGCAAGGAAATCTATCATGGCCGCATAGGCGTGAACGGCCTCGGGAGCGGTCATGTTCGGCATGGTGTATAAGGTGCCCGAATAGTCAGGGTGCTGGAGAATAGCTCCGAGAGCGGGATCAGCGCTCTGGGCCGCGTTCTGTATCAGAAGGATGCCTGCCACGGAAACCCCGTGCTTCGCGGCGGTCTTCAGCGGCTCGTCGATTTCGGCGGCGACCCTCGCTTCGTCGAACCAGTATGTCTTGCCGAGATATTCATGGGCGAGTGTGTAGGATCCGCCCTGGGTGGTGTTCATGTAGGACATCGGGAGTATGTTGATCGTGGCGCTGCCGAGATTCAGATCCCGGATCTCCTGATCGAGCAGCCCGCCCCTGGAGACGATGCCGCCGAGGCCCTTCTTGTTTTTGAGTTCGATGCGCTGAAGGCCGGGGCCTATATTGTGAATCTTGTCGGGATCGGCATACACGGCGTGCGACACGAGTTCGTCACTGCCGTCGCCGTCCTTGTAGACGGCCCACTTGGAGAGCAGCCTGTCATACTTGACTCCGTCGTATTCGGCTATCCTGTCGATGCTGACAGTGAAGCTCGCGGAAGAGAGTTCGTGGCGGTACTCGGCAGGAATCTCCTCCATTGAGAAGATGTCCTCGAAGACAGGAATCTCGGCGAGGAAGAAGCTGCCGTCGCCGGAAACGGTTCCGCTCACGGTAACCTGGGAGGCTCCGACTTCCACCGAAGTGACAGCGGAAGGATAATCGGCGTCAAGATAGTCGAGTATGTCCTGGGCGTACTGCTCCTTGTCCTGTGCGGCCCCGTCCTCCTTATCCTGCTCGGCCTGCTCTTCGGCGTTCATGGGACGGATGCAGATGTTCCTGAGACGGATCACGCTACCGGGAACGATGGACTCGCCGAGGTCGAAGCGCAGGTAGTCGCCGGCCTCACCCCAGTCGAACTCGATCATCGAGTTCTTCATCCTCACCGACCAGGGGGTCCATTCGCTGGCAGCGGCGGCTCCGGGGCCGTCCTGAGCGTGTGCGGCATTCAGTCCGTCGACAGCGTCGAGGAAGAAGCACTGCGTCTTGTCTATGGGGTTCTCCGCCTGATACTCGAAGGCTAGCACCGTGTTCTCGGAAGGGAGATCCTGCTCAAAGGGGAAGAAATAGATGTAGGGGTCGTTGTCCGGAAGGGTTATGGTCCAGCTTCCGTCCGCCTCCTGCCTGAGTTCGGCCACATGGGTGCCGGTCCTTTCGATATTGGGTTCGATCCAGACATAGTCTTCGGTCGGATCCGGAGGCGTCACGGGAGTCTCCGGCTTGCATGCGAGCGGCATCAGAAGCGGCAGGCATGCCATGATGGAAAACAAATTCTTCTTCATAACTTATCTTAATCGTCGGGTATATAGATGAAGGCGCACGGGAAAAGGTTGCATTCCCGCGACTGCACTCAAAGTATGGCGGACTCGTCGTACATGATTTCGTCCCAGCCGGAGAGTCCCAGATATTCGAGCCACCGGGCGAATTCCTCGTCCTCATCCTCCGTGCCGGCAGCCTGGAATACATACCAGGCCGGCTTGGCTTCGCCGTCGTTGTCCTCCCGGTACTTCCGCAGTCCGAGCATCGCGCCGGCTCCGTCGCCGGTGTTGTCGAACCAGTTGTGCCACTGCCAGCCGTCAATGCCTTCGAGCGCCTGCACTTTCTTCCACGCGAAGGCGGTTCCGGCAGCCTGCTCCTTGAGGTCCCATTCGGAATATGAGCGGGAATTCAGTCCGGCCTCCGACAGCCACACCGAACGCTTCTGCGTGCCGAGATACTTGTGCTCGGGCATTCTGATCCACTTGTCGAGCACCTCGAGATTACGGAAGGAGACGCACTGAGTGTCCATGGACGGAGTCGAATAAGGGCATTCCCAGCACCTCGGGTCCAGCAGGTCCCAGGGATAGCTGTGGCACGCGAGCGCCCAGCGGTAGTCGCCCTCCTTCCTCCCCATCGCGTCGATGGTCTCTATCATTTCCTTCGCCGGGAAATCCAGGGCGGGAAGCGTCCAGGAATGGGTGAACGAGGCGAAAGTCTCGGCATTCTGGTCGTACTGGCGCAGGATATTGTTCACGAGACGCATCACTTTGATATAGTAGTCAGTGTAGAAATACTGCGGACGCGTGCCCATGTTGGCCCAGGAGCTGCCTCCGTCGACTTCGTTGAGCACTATCCAGTGGGCCACCCTGCCGTAGCTGCCGGCGTCACGGCTGTATCTGGACACGAGGAAGTCGACTATCGCCGCGAAACAGTTGACCGACTCGGGAGAAGTCATGTTCGGCATCAGAAGGGTCCCGCCTCCGGTGTTGCCGGGGTCAGTGAGCAGTCTCGCAAGCTCCTTGTCGGCCGCGGCCGCCTCGTTCTGTACGAGCAGGATTCCGGCCACGGACATGTTGCGCCTGCCGGTCTCCTCAAGCACCCTGTCGAGGTTCCTCTTTATGAAATTCTCGTCGAACCAGTAGCTTCTGCCGCCGTAGCGGTGTTCGATCCTGCCGTCTCCGGGCGAGAGGTAGGTGAACTGCGTCACGAAGAAGTTCAGGGTCGCGCTGCCGGTGTCCAATTCGTCGAAATCGGAAATATGCTTGTTCATGAATATGCCTCCCAGGCCCTTCTTGTTCCTGAGCGGCACGGCTTCGGGCGAGGAGATTGCGGGAACCGTATCGGCATATCTCGCCGCGGAGACCAGCTGCCACGAATCCCCGTCCTTCTCGAATATCGCCCATTTCGAAAGCAGGCGGTCATAGACGATTCCGTCCTCGGTCTCAAGCCAGCGCCCGGTCTCGACCGAGAACTCCCTGCTGTCAGGTTCGAGGACAGAAAGCGGCTCGTCGAGCTTCAGAAGATCCATGTACGGCGGGACTTCGGCGATGCGGAACTCGCCCGTGCCGGCGTAGGTCCCGCTGATTCTGACCTTGTCGCCGGTGACCGTGACGTCGCTGATCTTCGAAGTGTAGGAAGTACTGACATAATTCTGTATGAGCTCGTCAAGCTCCAAGTCCTGAGGGGAATAGCGGTCCGCCCCTATTTTCTCGCAGGAGCTCAGCAGAGCCGCGGCGGCGGACACGAGCATGGCCGCAAAGGCGGCGCGTCGGAACAATTTCGTCATCTTTACCATAACTTATTATCGCACAATCCGTATCAACAGGCGTGCCGGACAAGGGCGGCAAATATACGGAATTATTTGATTACCTTTGCGGCGATGAAAAGGACGCTGGCAATCATAATCCCCGCATACAAAGGCAGATTCCTCAGTGCGGCGCTGGACTCCGTCGCGAGGCAGAGCTGCAGGGATTTCGCCGTCTATGTCGGTGACGACTGCTCACCGGAGGACCTGCGGAGCATCGTTGAAAGGTACTCCGGCAATATGGACCTGGTCTACCGGAGGTTCGACCGGAATCTGGGCGGAAGCGACCTGGCAGCACATTGGGAGAGGTGCATCGAGATGTCTTCGGAGCCGTACATACAGCTGTTCTCCGATGACGACGTGATGCCGGGCGATGCCGTGGAAAGATTCCTGAAGACGAAGGAGCGGTGCCCGGACAGCGAATTTTTCCGCATGCAACTCGGGATAATCGACGAGAACGGAAGCCTGTGCCGGTGCAATCCCCCGCTTACGGAGGGCATAACGGACGCAAGGACCCTGCTCTGCGACAAGCTTTCTGGCAGAATCTCTTCGGCGACCTGCGAATACATATTTTCCGCGGAGCTGTTCGGAAGATGCGGAGGCTTCGTCCATTTTCCCCGCGCATGGTGCGCTGACGACGCGACCTGGTTCAGGATGGCGAGGCTGGCCGGCGGCGTGACTTCGATTCCGGGGCTGCCGATGCTCTGGAGGAATGTCCCCGGCTCAAACATCTCCGACAGCCGGGATTTCGACCGCGACAAGGAAAGCGCCACCGCCGGGTTCATCCGCCATCTCTACGAAAACTACCCGGAACTCCGGGACAGCCGCTTCGCAAAGGCGCTCTACGCATACGTCAAATGTATCCTTACCATTTCTCTTGACGGAAGATGCTCCCGCCAGGGCTTCGCAGACATCTGCTCCGCTCTCGGAAAGTTTTCCGCCCTGCAGGCTGCAAGGACAAGAATAGGACTGCATCCATGAAAATTCTGATGATCATACCCTTCATCCCCTATCCTCTGGATTCGGGAGGGAACCAGGCTTTCTTCTCAATGGTGGACTATCTGAAAGAGCTCCACGAGATCTCGTTGATATTTCCGGCCGGGAAGTTCGACGGAGGGAAAATCTCCGAACTGGAGAAGGCATGGGACGGCAAGGTGAGGCTGCGCCCCTACCAGAACCCGGGAAGGAAGCTCGGGCCTTTCCCGCGGGTGAACACCTATCTCAACCTGCTGTCGTATCTCAACGCGTCGTCGGAAAGGAAGATGAAGCGCTGGACCGGCCATCATATAGCGAAAATTGCGGAGAAGCCGGAACTGTTCAAGATGACTTCCGTCCTGTACAACGGGCTGACCGAATTCTCCGACAGTTTCATGCAGTTCGTCCATGAGCTGTGCGAGAAGGAGAGCTTCGACTGCGTGCAGGTGGAGTTCTACACCCACTTCCCTTTCAGGATGCTGTTCCCGGCCGGCATGAAGACGATCTTCGTGCAGCATGAAATACAATTCGTGCGCATAGCCAACGAGATGTCGCTTTTCAATGAGGTGACATGGAACGACAGGGTTCTCTACGAAAGGAAGAAGAACGAGGAGCTGGCGGAACTCGGCTCTTTCGACCATATCATCACTCTCACCGAAACGGACAGGGACATTCTCTCGAAGCATATCCCCGCCGACAGAATAAGCGTCTCGCCTGCGGTAATAAGCAGTCCGGAGGCCGTCCCTCCGTTCAAGGAGTGCGGCACCGAGTTCGCGTTCGTCGGAGGCTCCCAGCACAATCCGAACCTCGACGCCGTAGTATGGTTCTGCCACAGCGTGATTCCCCTGCTCCGAGAGAAAGGCTTCGCATTCAGGCTCCATGTCGTAGGCCGCTGGAAACGCAGTCTCGTCAGGGCTTTCTCAAGGAAATTCCCCGAGTTGAATTTCACCGGCTATGTGGCCGATATCGCGGAGTTCCTCAACGGCAAGATTTCAGTCGTCCCGGTCAGGATAGGCAGCGGCATGAGGATAAAGATTCTGGAGTCCATTCATTCAATGTCTCCATTCATAACGACCGCAAAAGGCGTCGAAGGCCAGGACTTCCGGCACGGCGAGGAGTGCCTAATCTGCGACACTGCGGAAGCCTTCGCCTCAGCCATGACCGCACTGGCAGCCGACAGCTCTCTCCAGAAGAAGCTCGCCGGACAGGCCCTCGACAAACTGCGCACCAGCTACGCCAGCGACGAACTTCTGCGGCGCCGCGCCATGGTGTACGAGAAGCTTGCGGAGAAGGACTGAGTCTCCGCCGGAACAGGGTAACGCTCTCAAGTCGGTATCATTATGGCGACTTGGGTGCAGTGTACGAGTTTAAAGGCTTGATTGGGAATCAGTTCTGAAAGGATGGCGCTCACAGGTCAGTGTTTTTGTTGCGACTTGGGAGCACTATGTTCCGGATAATCGGCCATACAGGCCGATGCAGGGCCGATTTCGCAAAACATATCGCTCCCAGGTTTTTCACAGTTGCAGCAGATTGCGAATCTTCCGGGACGGGTTGTTGCCCCTTTTTCATTGCTGTCGGCGCAGCGGCCGGAGCGAAGAGGAGGCAGAGTCACTCGTCCATACCCGGCATCTCCAACAACGCTTCGGCATATCTGCGGCCCAATATGACCTGACTCGATGCATCGAAATGCGGGTCGTGTTCATCGCGCAGCGGAGTCAACCCCTGTGACGAGACGCAGGCGGAATATGGTATGGCCCGTGCGGCTTCGTGCAACATCTCCCGGAACTCCCCAGCCGTAGCGTCCTTGAGCCACGGGGCGAGTTCGCCGAAGATGAACGGCAGCTGCGGAATCCCAAGGTCGGCGCGAAGGTCGGATACCAGTTTTTCCAGTTTCGGAAGATACGCCTCCGGCTCCGCGATGTCGGTTTCGCCCTGATGCCAGATTACAGCTTTCAGGCTGCCGTACTCCAGCGCCTGACGCGTCCTGGCGAGAGCCTGTTCATAGTATCCGTCCGCCGCGCCCTTGAGCCACGAGTCTATGGAACTGCCGCCGCGGGCGTTGACCACGAGTCCTACGCGCCGGCCTGTCCGCTCCGCCATGCTTTGAGCAAATGACCATGCCGGTCCGACTCCCTGCATTGCAATGTCCTTGCGTATGGTCGAATATTTGTTGAGAGGGTTGCAGGCAGGCTCCATCTTCCCGTCGGCGTCCAGCAGCCACACGCTGTCGAGCGTATCGGCGTACTCCGCTCCCAGCTCTCCCCTGCCCGCCATGTTTGACTGACCGATGCAAAGGTAGATGTCCAGCTCTCCAGCCTGGTCCGGCCCGTCAGCCTCCACGATCCGCCCGGAATGCAACACCGCAGCTTGGGAGGGACTTTGTCCGGCGTCTGCAAATCCGGCAGCGGAAAGGCTTTCCGGTCCGCGCGCCGACGCGGCCGACGCAAGCAGCAGCGCCGTCGTCATGAATAAGTGTCTCATGGTGCGAAGATACGAATAATCCCTGCAACTTCATCGGTTACAGGGATTTGTCAGAGTATGCAAGCTGTCTTACTTGTTCAGAGCCTGCTCAACGGCAACTGCTACTGCAACGGTGGCGCCTACTATAGGGTTGTTGCCCATTCCGAGGAAGCCCATCATCTCCACGTGCGCGGCTACTTTTCTGGGCTAGTACAGTGCCATTAAAAAGTCGCTTGAAAAAGTGTAACATGCTCAAACGTAAGATTGAAACCGTCCTTCAGGACTGGAAAAAGAATCCTTCCAGGAAGCCCCTCGTCATCAAGGGAGTCCGCCAATGCGGGAAGACTTTCTCCGTGCAGCGTTTTGCCAAGGAGAACTATGCGCATAACGTCTATATCGACTTCTATGAGATGGTGGAAGCCAAGGCTGCTTTCCGTGGTTCAAAGAAAGTGGACGATATTGTAAAAGGGCGTGTAGCTGAACTATTTCTTGAACAAGTCCGAATGAGTACCAGTTCTGACAAGTTCGAGTATCTGCAACTCGTTGTTATCTGTCTTTCTGTATATCAACAGCCAATCCGGTTTGATATGACATTCCCGATAACCGACA
>DVLC01000127.1 GCA_018715685.1 Candidatus Cryptobacteroides merdipullorum | reverse complement strand
TAACTATTGTAGTGGGTAGGAGAATCGAACTCCTATTGCAAGAATGAAAATCTTGAGTACTAGCCGTTATACGAACCCACCAAACTCCTCCCTGCGGGTATCACTCCGGCAGGGAGTGCAAATATAGGAATATTTTTAGATATGGCAAATTAATTTTTGCCATTTTCATTCTTTTGGGCCCATTCCCAGGAGTAGAGCAGGGCCTCGACCTGAAGCATGTACTGCCTTTTGTCATATCTGGGCGCGTACACGAAGGCCTCGGTAACGATCATGTCCTTCCCGTCCTGACTGTAGAACGAATGCGACACGAAGGGGCCTCCCATGTAGTCGTTCTCGACTTCCCAGAGCCCCCGGGTTTGCATGAAGTCCCGGCCCCTGTATTTCACGTGCTCCACCAGAGGCTCAAGCACGGGGCTGGTGGTCATGTAGGAATTTTCGAACATTCCGGGGACGTTCTTCTTCATGACTTCGTTGCGGTGCCTGATGATATTCTCCGCGGAGAACGGCTCCTTCTCGGTTATGGGATAACGGTATATCAGCACGTCCTGGTATACGAACTCCCTGTCATACGCTATCCATGCGAAGTCCGGCGTGGCCTTGCGGAGCTTGTATCCGGTGGGGAAGTGCGGAGACCCTCCGAACAGGACGGAAACGGTGTCGGCGAGGCTGTGCTCCTCATAGAGCAGGGCGTTGCCTATGACCCTGTCGCGCTCGGCCTGCTCGAAGAAGGAGACGATCAGCGGGGCGCTGTCCTTCAGAAGTCCGATGGCTTCGTCCGCCGTGTACGAACTCACCTGCACGACGCTCTGGGGTGCCGCCCATACATCCTTGTGGTAGTATATGCCCACGCTGTCGATCTGAGGGTCGACCTGGAGCAGCAGGATGTTGCGGTGAACCCTGAACATGTCCGAGAAACCGGACAGGGGAACATTGCTGAGGTTGAACAGAGGCTCCTTCTGGGGGAGATACGGAACTTCATCGGTGAGTATCGCGCGGACTTCGTCGCCGAGCGCGCCTTCCCAGTAGTCCCTGTCGATCACGACCATGATTTCGCCCGCCTTTCCGCTCACGTTCGGCAGCAGCGTCTTCGTGCCCTTGCACCCGTAGGCGGATGCCAGAAGCAGCATCGCCGCCAGCGGCATCAGCAGAGTTGAACTGAAGATTCTTTTCATATCAATGCATGTTTTGTGTCAGATTATCCTTCCGATGTCGTTGCCGATGGCGAGGACCATCAGGCCGATGATCAGCGCCATGCCGACCAGCTGGGCTGCCACGAGGAACTTCTCGCCGGGCTTGCGTCCGCTCACCATCTCGTAGAGGGTGAACAGGATATGGCCTCCGTCGAGTCCGGGGATGGGAACGAGGTTGATCACCGCGAGCATTATGGACAACAGTGCGAGAATGTTCAGGAAACTGTACCAGTCCCAGACGGCCGGGAACACCTGACCTATCGCAATGAAGCTGCCCATGGACTTGTAAGCCCCTGTGGATGGCTGTGCAAGCAGCCTGAGGTCGCGCAGATATCCGCCTATGGTCTCGCCGGTATGCCTGAGCCCGGCAGGCACGGCGCTCAATATATTATAATGCTCTACCTTTACTCCTGGAGTCTGCATGTACACGCCTATCCGCCCGGCGGTGTCCACCTTCACGGGCAGGCTGAGCGTGTCCGCGCCCCTGACCACCGAGGCGGTCACCGTCCTGTCCTTCATCTCGGCGAGCAGAGGTCTGGAGTCCTGCACGAATTCGACCCCGTGACCGTCGAACGCTATGATCCTGTCGCCGTGCAGAAGCCCGGAACCGCTGTTCGGACCGCCGGACGCCACCGAATCGATGACGAAGGGGACGGCGAGGTCGAACATTAGCGGAGAGTTGAGCACGTGCTCAATCATCGCCTGGTCTATGTAGATGTCGAGGGTGTCGCTTCCGCGGAGCACCGTGGCGCGGTGCACGTCCCTGCGGGCGAGGTCGGCCTGAAGCATGCCGAAATTATCGGGCACGTAGTCGTCGAAACTGAGAATCCTGTCACCGTTGCGGAAGCCCATCTCGTATGCGAGGTCGTTGACATAGATGCTGCTGTCCTTGTTGTCGATGTACGCCTGCCCCCAGATTGCCATGACGGCGATATACACGAGAACCGCGAATATGAAGTTGTTCACGACGCCTCCCGCCATCACGAAGAGGCGCTGCCATGCCGGCTTGGTGCGGAACTCCCATTTCTTCGGCTCCGACTTCATCTGCTCCGTGTCGAGAGACTCGTCGATCATTCCGGATATCTTGCAGTAGCCTCCGAAGGGGAGCCAGCCTATGCCGAACTCCGTGTCGCCCCATTTCCACCTGGCTATGGCCTTTCCGCCTACGTCGAAGAAGAGGTAGAACTTCTCGACCCTGATCCCGAATATGCGCGCCCAGATGTAGTGGCCGAACTCATGTATTATTATGAGAACGGACAGCGCGAGTATTACCTGGAGGGCCTTAATTAATATAACCATCTGCTATGGACGCTATTTCTCTGTTGGTCTCGAAGATGTCGTCGAGCGACGGCTCCGCTACAAAATTCAGACCCGCAAGGCATTTCTCGTTGATGTGCGCGATGTCGTAGAAGCCTATCATGTCCTTGAGATAGGCGGCGACGGCGATTTCGTTCGCGGCGTTGAGCGCGCACGGGGCGTTCCCTCCGCGCCGTATGGCCTCGTAGGCAAGGGAGAGGCAGGGGAAACGCCTGAGATCCGGCGCCTCGAAGCTCATTTTTCCTATTGCGGCGAAATCCATTTTCTTCCCGCCGGTTGTCAGCCGGCCCGGAAAACCGAGGGCGAAGGCTATGGGCTGGCGCATGTCGGGGCAGCCCAGCTGCGCGATCACGGCTCCGTCGGCGAATTCCACCATGGAATGTATCAGTGACTCTGGATGTACGACCACGTTGATGCGCTCGGCGGGCATGTCGAACAGCCAGCGCGCCTCGATGACTTCGAAGCCCTTGTTCATCATGGTCGCGGAGTCTATGGTCACCTTGGCGCCCATGCTCCAGTTCGGATGCTTCAGCGCCTGGGCGGCTTTGGCGGCCGCGATGCGGCTCCTGTCCCATTCGCGGAACGGTCCGCCGGAAGCCGTCAGGTGGATTTTCTCCACCTCGTTGCCCTGCGCGGCGAGCAGGCATTGGAAGATTGCCGAATGCTCGGAGTCGACCGGCAGGATCACGGCCTCGTGTTTCCTCATGGTCTCGGTGACAATGCTTCCGGCGGCGACCAGGGTCTCCTTGTTCGCCAGCGCCACTATCTTTCCGGCTTCGAGCGCGGCGAGCGTGGGCCGCAGACCGCTGAACCCTACCATCGCGCCCACGACGATGTCGACCGACGGCTGGCGCACGAGATCGCAGAGGCTTTCTATGCCCGCCCAGACCTTGATTCCGCGCGGTTGCAGGGTGTCGGCCACCTCGTGGTAGCGGGCTTCGTCACATATCACCACGTTCGCGGCATTGAATTCGAGCGCCTGGCTCACAAGGAGGTCGACGCTGCGTCTTGCCGAGATGAGCTCCACCTCGAACATCTCGGGATGCCGCCTTATCACGTCGAGCGTCTGCGTCCCGATCGAGCCGGTGGAGCCGAGTATTGCTATTCTTCGTTTCTTCACTTTAGAAATTGATGTATTTGGAAGGGTCGAGCGGATGACCGCCGTGCCAGAGTTCAAAATGCAGGAACTGCCTCTCGGGCTCGCCGGGTCTGCTTCCGACTATAGCGACGGGGCTTCCCGCTTCGACTGTCTCACCCGTCTCCACGAGGGCCTCGCTGTTGTTTGCATATACGCTCACGACATTGTCGTCGTGCTGAAGTATCACCACCTGTCCTTTCATTTCGCTGAATCCGGTGAACACCACGGTCCCGTCAAGTACGGCGCTGACTATCGTTCCGGCCGGGGCGTTGATGTCCATGGCCGGATGGTCCGCGCTGCTGAAGCTTCTCGCGACCACGCCCTTGACCGGAACGAAGAAATGCATGCCTTCGACCGGAAGGGAGCGTCTGCCCGCACCGCTTACTCCGAACTTCTCCTCCTGGAGCACGGTCGCCCGCAACAGGGAGTCGCGGCTTCTGAGTTCCTCTTCGGACTTGGATGACAGGTAGCGCACGTCGCCGGCCCTCCTCATCAGGCTGTCGAAGTCCACCGTGGCCTCGCCGGCAAGCACGCGGCTGAGGTTGGTGGCGTAGAGGTTCCAGCGCAGCATCGCGCTTTCGAGAGAGTCGATCTTTATGGCGTTCTCGATGGCCGTCCGCTTGGAGTGGGCGTTGGGGTAACCGGGAATCGCGCGCCGCAGCGGGGTGAATGCTATGATGCAGTAGATGAACAGTATGAATAAGATCAGGAAAGCCGTGACCGACCAGACGGCGCGGGCCTTGGTGAAGCGTATCGACTTGAGGCTGCGGTGGGTGCTGTTCTCCACGAGCGACAGCCTGTACAGCTTCTGCTTCACCGGCTTATTTTGTCTTACCATACTTTTTCGTTAAATTTGCGGATTATGAACAGAATCGTCGGCATCGACTACGGCAGGGCGCGGGTCGGGGTTGCAGTCAGCGACCCGCTGCGGATATTTGCCTCGCCGGTCGAGACGGTTCCGTCTGCAAAGATAATAGAATATCTGAAGAAATACGCCCTTTCCGAGACCGTGGAACGTTTCGTGGTCGGATGGCCTCTCAACATGAACGGGGCTCCCGCCCAGGCCGCTCCGGATGTGGAGGCTTTTCTGAAACAGCTTCGGAAAGCCTTCCCGGACGTGCCCGTCTCGCTTGAGGACGAGCGCTTCACTTCGGTGCTGGCGCACAGGGCTATGATAGACGGGGGGATGAAGAAAAGCGAACGCCGCGACAAGAACTCCGTCGACAAGATCAGCGCGGCGATAATACTTCAAAGTTATCTCGACAGGAAAAGCAATGGTTAGACCGATTTATCTCTATGGTTCCGAGGTTCTGCGCGAGGTCGCACAGCCCGCGGACCTTGAAAGGAAAGATGAAATAAAGACCCTCGTGGAAGACCTCTGGGAGACGCTCAAGGCCTCTGACGGCTGCGGTCTCGCGGCTCCCCAGATAGGCGAGAGCCTCAGGGTCGTGGTTGTGGACGGCGACATAATGTCCGACGTCTATCCTTATCTCAAGGGTTTCCGCCGCACATTCGTGAACCCGGTGGTGGTCAGCGAGAGCCAGAAGAGCTGCGAGTACAACGAGGGCTGCCTCAGCGTGCCCGGCATCTACGCCGACGTGCGCCGTCCCGAGACCATCGAGGTGGAATACTACGACGAGAACCTCGAAAAGAAGCATGAGACTTTCGACAAGTTCGCCGCAAGGATGGTGCAGCACGAGTTCTCGCATCTCGACGGCGTTCTCTTCACCGACCTGCTCGCGCCGATACGCCGCAAGATGCTCGCGCGCAAGCTGCAGAACATATCCCACGGTAAGGTACACACCGCCTACAAGGCGAAAATCAAATAAATTATGGGAGCATTTCACGCATACGACATCAGGGGAGTCTACGGAACGGACTTCACCCGGGAGACCGTCTACAAGATCGGATACTTCATCCCGAAGCTGCTGAATGTGGACAGGGTGCTCGTGGGACGCGACTGCCGCGTCTCCTCTCCCGAGATTCACGACGCCCTCGTGGAGGGCATACTCGATGCCGGAGCCGATGTCTGGGACATAGGGCTCAGCAGTACGCCCATGGTGTATTTCAGTACGGTCAACTATGGATTCGGCGCTTCGGTGCAGATTACGGCCAGCCACAATCCCTCCCGGTACAACGGCATGAAGGTCAGCCGCGAGAAGGCGCTGCCCGTCGGCCTCGACACCGGTCTCGGCCAGATACGCGACTGGATTGACGAAGGACGTCCCACCCCGGCGGCGGAGAAGCGCGGCGAGGTGCACGGTCTCGACATCCACGACGACTACATGGCTTTCATGAGGCGTTTCAAGGGCGATTACGGCAATCTCAAGCTGGCATTCGACCTCTCCAACGGCATGTCCTGCCTCTTCGCGCACGAGATGTTCGGCGAAGAGCCCTCATATATCTTCGACACCATGGACGGGCGTTTTCCCAACCATGAGCCTAATCCTCTCGTGCCGAAGAACGTTGAACCGCTCAAGGAGCTTGTCCGCAGGACGGGCGCCGACATAGGCGTGATCTACGACGGCGACGCCGACCGCGTGATGTTCGTCGACGACAGGGCGCGTTTCGTGGCCCCTGACCTCATCATCGCGCTGATGGCCCTCTATTTCTGTGACGAGAGAGGGGAGAAGAACCCGAGAGTGCTTCAGGAGATACGCAGTTCCAAGGCGGTTGGGGAGTTCCTCGAAAGCTACGGGGCCGAGCTCCATACCTGGAAGGTGGGCCGCGCGTTCGCCGCTCCCAAGCTCCGCGAGATCGACGGCCTCTGGGGAGGGGAGCTGGCCGGACATTACTATTTCAAGGATTTCTTCTACTCCGACAGCGGCCTGCTTTCGTCTCTGATAGTCCTGCGCATAGTCTCTGCGCTCAAGAAGAAGGGCGTCAGGCTCAGTGACCAGATCGACTCTATGACGAAATACTGCAACTCCGGCGAAATCAATTTCAGACTTGACGACAAGCCCGGAGCGATGAAGGCCGTGTGCGAGCATTTCAGCGCACAGGAGAAGCCTCTGAAGCTCATGGATTTCGACGGCTACAGAATGGAGTTCAGGGATTGGTGGTTCAATATCCGTCCTTCCAACACCGAGCCTTACCTGCGCTTCATCTGCGAGGCTCACGATCCGGAGGAGCTAGAAAGGAAGATAAAGGAGACGCAGGAACTGCTTGAAAGCCGTTTCGGCGCCGTGAGATCATAGGAACCGCCGCGTGCGGCGTATGTTAGTCAGTAGTGTATTAATTATAGAAGATGAAAGTATTCTTCACGCTTGCAGCGTGTTGCGCGGTTTCCGGGCTGACATGTCCGGGACTGCATGCCGAGCAGCCGGAAAACCGTCATGACCTGCCTTCTTCGTTCGAGGGTACGGAAAGAATCGAGATTCCGGACATTCCGCCGGTCTCCAAGACCCTCGTTCCCGAAGATTTCGTCAGCGAGCCGGTATTCTTCAAGAGCGGGGAGGGTGTCGGCGTGGACACGCTCGACATAGGAGACGGTTTTCTGCAGATAGTCCTGCGGGACGACCACACCTGGTACTATACCAAGAATTTCAGCAAGATGGCCGCGACTGACATTTTCACGGAACATTGGGTCGAGACCTCGGTCAATCCCTATACCGACATCAGGGAGACGGACCTGCCCTACCGCAGTTCGATATGCCTCGTGGATTCCGTGAGCAGTTTCGTGTGCCCTTATGTGACAAGGGTCTACTCCAAGTTCGGCTACAGGCACGGACGCAGGCATCAGGGCGTGGACCTTCCGCTCGCCATGGGGACTCCGGTCAAGGCCGCCTTCGACGGTCGCGTAAGGCTCTCCAGCTATGTGTCCGGCTATGGCAATCTTGTGATAATCAGGCATGAAAACGGTCTGGAAACCTTCTACGGCCACCTGTCCAAGCGACTGGTCAAGGCCGGAGACTGGATCAGCGCAGGACAGGAGATAGGACTCGGCGGCTCCACCGGCCGTTCGTCCGGACCTCACCTGCATTTCGAGACTCGCTATCTCGGCTATGCCTTCGATCCGCAGAGAATCTTCGATTTCGAGACCGGAGAGCTCCGCGCCAACGTGCTGGTGCTTCGCCGCAGCCATCTCGACCCGGCTTCCCGCTATGTCCCGACCTCGATCGACGAGGAGGAGGATGTCTACGCCACGGACGAGCAGATCATCGCCGAGGAAATGAGGATCGCGGCCGAGAAAGCCGCGATGAAATGGCATACCGTGCGTTCCGGAGACACCGTTTCGGGCATAGCCGCGAAATACGGCAAGTCCCAGAGGCAGATAGTCTCGCTCAATCCCGGGCTCAACGCCAACAGGATTAGGATAGGCCAGAAAATCAGGGTGAACTAGTCCGCCTTCACTTCTCCGATGATCTTCAGAGTCTCTCCCGTGTCTTCGAGGCGGAAGATCTTCGGATGAGTGTCACCCCAGTAGGGGGCGTGCAGCACTAGCATGGGCTCGCCCTCGAAGGTGGTGAATATCATCGCATGTCCTCCGTTCACATAGATGGCTTCGTCCTGCTGTCTCCACGGCCCGGCTATCTTCCCCGAGTCGGAAATCGCGATGCCGCAGCTGTTGTTGGTGGTCCAGACCATATAGAGTTTGCCCGTCTTTCCCTTGTAGACATAAGGGCCGTCGGTCACATATCCGCTGCCGTCGGGAGGAATCGGCTTCCCCCAGCTGTGGTTCACATAGCTGGCTCGGAAAAGGTTCTTCGGCTCCCCGTCGATGGCCGAAAGGTCGTCCTTGAGTCTCACATAGCCTACGGCACCGTCGGTGACCTGCACCCATTCGTGACAGTATATCATATAAGGTACTCCGTCCTCGACCCAGAGGGTGCCGTCGATGGTCATCATGTCCGCAGGCATTGTAGAGTGGGGCGCGAAGGTGCGGAAGGGGCCGTCGGGCGAGTCGGACACGAGTATCTGCGAGCCACGCATCACTCTGCCGGCGCTGTGCCAGTTGCGCCACTGCTCGCCGAACTTCTCGCTGGTGTCGAAGGTCTGGAAGAGGTAGTATTTCCCTTTGTAGTAGTGCAGCTCAGGAGCCCAGATGCTGTTGATCCTGATGTCGCCCCACACGTCGTCCGGAGCGGTGTAGATGACTTTCGGGCCCGTCCAGTGGATCAGATCCTTGCTCCGGTAGCTCAGGACGCTCCGGCCGCCGGGTCCGACCATTATGTACTCGTGCGACACGGGGTCGGCGAGCACGCAGTTGTCGCGCCAGTGGATCTGGTCGAGCGTGTAGGTGCCGTGCTTAGGCTGGGCGTTTGCGGCCGTGAAAATCGCCGCCGCTGCGATGATAGTGGCAATCAGTCGTCTCATTTTATCATGCGGTTTGTGTCTGGAGCCAAAAATACGGCTTTCCGCGCGGAATTGCAATGCCCGGGCGCGTTTGCCTTATGGCAGCGGAACCGTCAACGCACCGGCAGGCGAGGAATCGGGAAAAGCCTGCCGGTGCATTGACGGCTCCGCAACAGCAACATTATGCGACGGATACGACTACTTCCGCCGGGTGATGGTGTGCAGGATGTTGCCCTGTGCGTCAATCATGTGCAGATTCAGTTCGTCAGCGTCCACGGTAACCAGAGAGTATCCCTCCTCGGAACTGCAGAACACCGTGCCGTCAATCGGCTCCACCTCACGGCTCAGCGAGCCCGAACTGTTTACGACATAGTCGATGTCGCAGTCCGGCTTGCGTATATGCTGGAAATTGTGGATGTGGCCGCAGACATACATGTCCACGTTGTCGTGCCGGAGCAGAATCTCGTTGACTCTCTGCTGCATGTCGCTTCGTTCGCTCTCGTCCTTGTCGGTGTAGGCGTAGACGGGATGATGCCCCACCACGAGCACCCAGTCCTCGTCGGCTTCCTTAAGAGTGGTGTCGAGCCAGTCAAGCTCCGCCTCCATGTCGACCTTGCCGGCATCGGGATACTTCTCGGTATTCTTGCGGTACTTGTCGAGCAGCGGGGAGGTGTCGAGCATCACTATGCGTATGGTGGTGCCGTCCTCCTCTGCTGCGAAACTGTAGTATTTGGCGGGCATCTGCCATCTTGCGCTCACGCCGGAGTAGGCTACTACGGCGTCTGTGTCGCCTCTGTATTCGTGGTTTCCGCAGATCGGGTACCAGGGAATCATGAGGTCGGGATGACTGTAGATCAGCTCGTAGTTGGTCAGCCAGAGCGGATCGGAGGTGCTGCGCACGCCCTCGAAGTGGTGCACGTCGCCGGCGGCGACTACGAACTCTATGTCTACGGATTCCGCCATGCTGCCCATGGTTGCGGCCACGGTCTTCTGCTCGTAGTAGCCGTTGCGGCCGAGGTCGTTGGCGATGTAGAAGTTGAGAGGCTTCTCAAGAGCCTTCCAACTGGCACTCATGTCGGCGACAGGCTGCTGCGTGTTTGATGTGCAGGCCGTGAACATGAGGGCGGCGAACGTCAGGATGTGGATAATTCTTTTCATGCTGTTCAATCTTAAAATCGGCTTCGGAAGGCGTGTTCCGTCTCCGAAGCCAAAGTTAGTTGTTCTTCAGAATATCATTCAACGCCGTAGGCTCCGAACCAGGGCTGCACTGCGGGAGAGGTGTAGGTCTGTCCGTTGACTGTAAGTCCTGAAGTTGCGTAGAAGGGCTGCCTTGAAGCGTCTGAAGGCTCGTAGGCTCCTTTCAGAACAGGAGAGCCTGACTGCACATGGAAGTCCCAGCTGTCGTTCCAGCTGAAGCTTGCCGGATCTGAATCGAGGTCGTAGTTCACGAACATGGGATCAAGCTCGGACGCCTTCTCTGCGCTCGTGGCCGCGATGCTGTTGACATCGGCCTCGGGATCGTATTCCTCATGGTTGAAGGCGTAGCCTTCGTAGGGGTATTCGGCTCCGGAATAGTAGAGGATTTCTCCGTCGTCCTCATATTCGCCTGCCCATACGATCGAGCTCCGGGTGTTGCCTGAAGCATAGTAGTTATAGTCAATCATGGAATTGACGTTGTCGTAGCAGTCCTCTGAACCGGGCTCGTCCCATGCGGGGGTGATCGCCTTGAACTTGCAGTTCACCAGGAGATTGTTGAACACGCTCACGTTGGCCATCTCCTCGACATAGATGCATCCTCCCTTTTCGCCGTCGCGTCTCCAACCGGAGTTGACGATGGTGTTGTTGTAGGCCTGGATGAGAGCCTGGTGTCTTACCTCGCTCTGGTCGGAACTTGATAGCTTGAGCCCGTTGGTGTTGGGGCTGAACATGATGTTGCCGGCCACGTCGACCTTGCATCCTGACTTTATGTTTACCGCTTCAGCTCCGTCGTATCCGTTTGCGCTGAAGATGTTGTGGGCGATGATAGCGTTGCCTCCCATCATGTAGATGCCGTCAGACCATCCGTTGCGGATGATGCAGTTGGTTATCACGTAATTGCCGCCGGGGTTGTTGGTCGTGATCTGGGGGTAAGCGTCGTCTCCGGCAGTGTAGTATCCGTTTTCGGCGGCGGGAGAGCCCTCGATCACCTGGCCTCCGGTGTATTCGATGATGGTATGGTCGATTATCATCTCGTCGCAGGAGGCTCCGGCCACGATTCCGCCCCAGAGCCCTTCGAAGGTGTTGTCCGCCGTCCGGAGTTCTTCAGCTACCGTAAGACGCACGGGGGCTTCCTCGGTGCCGAGGCAGTAGAGATTTCCGTTCACGGTGAATTCGACGGGGGCGTGGTTCACGCCGACGCCGGCATCGCTGAAGATTACGGTCACTCCCTCTTCGATAGTGAGAGATTCTCCTTCAGGTACGGTGATATGGCCTCCTACGTTGACCGTGCCGCCTGCCTCCCAGATTCCGCTGACTTCGCCGGAAACCATTTCTGACGGATCAGGATCGGGAGTGGGGTCGGGGTCCGGGGTGGGATCAGGATCCGGGGTCGCCTTGTTGCATGAAGCCGCAATTGCGAGGACGGCCATCGCGGCAGCTGCGAGTAAGAATTTTTTGCTCATGTCTATTGAAATTTGATTGACGTTCTTCTATAGGGAGAATCTTATTCCCACGACCAGTGCGATGTCGTGCCATTCCTGGCGCTCGATGACCGCCCCGTCATATTTCGGGTAGTCCTTAAGGGACTCCGTCAGGCTGTTCGGGTTGATGAACCTCACGACGGGGGAGTCAAGGAGGTTCGAGGCCTTGGCGAATATCGACAGTCCGGACCTGAAACTCTTTTCGACGGATGCGTCAAGCTCGACATATCCGGCTTCCCAGATGTCGTTGTCGAACCAGTTGGAAATCTCGCTCAGCCTCTTACCGGTGTAGGAGCCCGAGAGCTGGGCCTCGACGCCGTACTTGGGGAAATTGAAGAGGAAAGAAAGGTTCGCCACGTGAGCCGCCTGTCCGTAGAGGGGCCTGGTCTGATAGACGGTCACCACCTCGGTTCCCTCCCGCTTCCTCTTGTTGGTGGTGATGCTCGAATGCGTGTAGGTGTAGTTCGCCTTGATTCCGAACCATTTGAAATATTTCATGATATCCACTTCCACTCCTGTGTTGGTTGCGTCTCCGAAGTTCATGGGCGTGATGAAGGTCGCCTGTCCTTCATT
>DVLC01000126.1 GCA_018715685.1 Candidatus Cryptobacteroides merdipullorum | reverse complement strand
GGCGAATCAGGAAAAGTCCGCCGCGCAGGATGCGACGATGAAGCAGATGATGGACTCCCTGATGAAGAAATCGCAGAGCGTCGGCGAGGAGGCCAGAAACCTTGCCAACGCCCTGGCCGGACATTCGAAGGTGCAGGGAGACTTCGGGGAAATGCTGCTGGTGGACCTGCTCAAGGCTTCCGGGCTTGAGGAAGGCGTGCATTTCATGACGCAGGGCGTGATCCGCGACTCGTCGGGCCATGAGATCAGGAGCGACTCCGGAGCCGCGATGATACCCGACGTGATAGTCTATTATCCAGACGACACCGAACTCGTGATAGACTCCAAGCTCAGCCTCACAGCCTATATGAATTATGTGAACGCCGAGAGCGTGGAGGAGAGGAAGCGCTGGGCGAAGGAACATGTGGCCAGCGTGACCAGGCATGTCGACGAACTCAAGACCAAGGACTACGCGTCCTATATAGAAGACGGCAGGAGGAAGGTCGACTACAATATCATGTTCATCCCGGTGGAGGGGGCTTTCCGCCTCATGCTTGAGGAGGCCCCGCTGCTCTGGCAGAGGGCCCGGGACGCCAGGGTGCTCATCGTGAGTCAGATGAATCTTATGATAGTTCTGAACATGATACTCCTGAGCTGGAAGCAGCACGACCAGGAGAAAAACATACAGAAAGTCTACGACACGGCGTCCGAACTCATGAGCCAGCTCAGGAACTGGCTGGACTCCTTCGTGAAAGTCGGGGATATGCTTGGCAAGGCCGGCGACGCCTACTCCGAAGCGAAGAAGAAGCTCATGGACTCCAACCAGTCGGTGATAAGGAAAATCGACAAGCTGGAGAAGCTCAAGATCGCCCCGAGACGTTCGGCGGGAAAGCTCAAGGCCGGAGGGCGCACCGTCGCCGGAGCGGAGTCGGTGATTCCCAAGGAGCTCGCCGACGGCCTGGACGATGAACCTGAAAATGGGGAGGAAAGCGAATGACGCCGTTTCTGAAACAGGTGGCGGCTCATTACCATTCGGCCGGAAGGCTGGATGAATATTGTTTCGTGTTCCCGAACAGGAGGGCTATGGTATTCTTCCGCGAATACCTGGGCGACTGCGTCAGGGAGGCGGGAGTGCCGTGCCTGACTCCGGAGATGTGCACGATGAACGATTTCTTCTACCGTATCACCGGAGCTTCGCCGTCCGGCCAGGTGGCGCTTCTGCTCGAACTCTACGACTGCTACTGCCGGCTGAACCCCTCGCATGAGACCCTCGACGAGTTCATCTTCTGGGGAGGCGTCCTGCTGTCGGATTTCGACGACATCGACAAATATCTCGTAAAACCGGATGCATTGTTCGCCAATGTCTCCGAGTTCCGCGAGATGCAGGACGGCTATGACTATCTCGAAGAGGGACAGCTTGCGGCGATACGCCGTTTCGTCTCGCATTTCAGGACCGGCGGCCGCTACAAGGACGAGTTCCGCAAGATATGGGACATCCTGCTGCCGCTCTACCGTGCGTTCAACGACAGGCTGCGCTCCAGGGGCCTTTCCTACGAAGGGCAGGTCTATCGCGAACTGGCGGAGAGACTGGATTCGGAATCAGCCTCCGACGTGCTCGGGAAGAGGTTTCCCGGCACCCGGAAATTCGTCTTCGTGGGCCTGAACGCTCTCAACGAGTGCGAGAAGCTGCTGATGCGCAAACTCAGGAACGCCGGTCTGGCCGAATTCTGCTGGGACTATTCCAGCCGGATGATAAAGGACCCCCACAACCGGTCTTCGTTCTTCATGTCGGCCAATGTCGAGGAGTTTCCCCAGGCTTTCAGGCCCGATCCCGAGGGGCTTCCGTTTCCGGAAGTGAATGTCCTGAGCGTGCCGTCCGCCGTAGGACAGGCGAAGCAGCTGCCCTCGATTCTCCGGAGACTGGACGCTCGCGGGATAGAGACGGCGGTGGTGCTGCCCGACGAGAACATGCTTATTCCGGTACTCAATTCCATTCCTCCCGAGATAACCGGCATAAACGTGACCATGGGATATCCTATGAGCTCCGGAGGCCTGTGGTCGCTGATGAACGACGTCGCCGCTCTTCAGATGCATCTGCGCGAGAAGGACGGACGCTGGTATTTCTACCGCGAGACTGTGTGGTCGATATTCGCCGACAGCGTGTTCCATGCCGTGATGACTCCGGAGGACCAGGACGCAGCCTCGGCCGTGCGCAAGGACGCCGGCTATTACATCAGCGAGGACCGGTTGGCGTCGACTCCGCTTTTCCGCAGTGTCTTCCGCGCGGTGGCGAAGCATCCCGCAGTCGCGGATCCCGACGCGGTGACAGCACTCCAGGACTACCAGCTGGAGGTGGTGGAGACCTTGGCGCCGCGTCTCAAGGGAATTGACAACATGGCCGTGGAGCTGGATTTCGCCAAGGAATACCACCAGCTGCTCACAAGTCTCAAGGCGTTCCGGCTCGAACTCCTCCCGGCCAGCTGGTTCAGGCTTCTCGGCAGCCTGGCTGCGGCCGTAGCGGTGCCGTTCAAGGGCGAGCCTCTGAAGGGCTTGCAGATAATGGGCCCGCTGGAGACGAGAACTCTGGACTTCGACAATCTCGTGATACTCAACTGCAACGAAGGCAGCTTTCCCAGACGCAGCGTGGCTTCTTCGTTCATTCCTCCCGAGCTGCGCCGCGGTTTCGGCCTGCCGACCTACGAATTCCAGGACGCTGTCTGGGCATATTACTTCTACCGGATGATTCAGCGGGCGAGCCGCGTATGGATGCTGTTCGACTCCCGCACCGAAGGCGTGAGCAGCGGCGAGGAGAGCCGTTACATCAAGCAGCTCGAAATGCTTTTCGATGTCAGGGTCAGGCGCTTCGTGGCCAAGGCTCCCATCAGCGGATCCGACGGCGGCGGGGTCATAGAGAAGACCGGCGAGGATGTCCTGAAGCTGCGCAGGATGAATCTCTCCGCGTCCACTCTCAAGGATTACCTGAACTGCCAGGCGAAGTTCTACTACCACTGCGTGAAGGGGCTGGCGAAGCCCGATGAGGCCGAGGACGCTCTCGATGCAGGACAGATAGGTTCGGTCTTCCATCAGGCTATGCAGGAGCTTTATTCGGTGCCGGACGGACTACTGCGTCTGGATTACCTGAAACCGCTGCTTCGCGGCCGCGCTGTGAAAGACAAGGTCCGGGCTCTGATAATGGAAAAGCTCCACAGTTTCGAGGTCGCCGGAAAGAACCTGATTTACGAGGACATGATATGCCGCTATGTGACGCAGGTGATACGGAGGGATGTAGAGCTGCTGGAATCCATGGGCAAGGACAGCATGCGCATACTCGGTCTCGAGCACAGGCGCAGGATGAAGATCGACGGGTTCGGCATCGTAGGCTACATCGACAGGCTCGACAGCCTCACTCCCGGTGAGATACGAGTCGTCGACTATAAGACGGGAAGGGTCACCGACGACGATTTCCTGATAGACGAGGACAACGCCGAGGAAATCGTCGACAAGCTCTTCGGACCGGACAACAGGAAGCGCCCCAACATCGCTCTGCAGCTCTATCTCTACGACAGACTGCTTCTTGAAGGTGTCGCGACCGACGGGGCGGGAGTGACGGCCGAAGTCGCCGCAGGGAAGAAGATAGTCAATTCCATCTATCAGACCCAGCGCCTGTTCGTGAACCCGGTGGAGAGCGTGGAGCTCAATTCCGTGTTCAATTCGCTGATGGCCGGGCGTCTGCAGGGGCTGCTCGCCGAGATAGCCGACACTTCCGTGCCTTTCAGGCGGACGGAAGATACGGACAGCTGCAAATATTGTGATTTCAAAACAATCTGCGGACGATGAAGATACTCAAGGCAAGCGCAGGCTCCGGAAAGACATACAATCTTTCCAAAACCTACCTGGATCTGCTTCTGGGCAGCCCGGATCCGAGGCGGTACCGCCATATACTCGCCGTGACCTTCACCAACAAGGCCACGGCGGAGATGAAGAGCCGCATCCTGTCCGACCTCCGCAGCCGTTCGGCCTCGGATCCGGTCGCGAAGGAGGTGCTGCTGAATCTCCTCCACGACTATGGTTCTTTCGCCGTGAGCACCATAGACCGCTTCTTCCAGCAGGCGCTCAAGGCCTTTTCGCGGGAGATAGGCCAGTTCGCCGACTATCAGATAGAGCTGGACAGGAAATCCCTGATACGCGAGGCCATGGACAGGATTCTCGATTCCCTGACCGAGGACAAGGAGGACATAATCAGGTGGATAAACGCCAATGTCAGCGAAAGGCTCGAGCAGGGGGAGAAGCTCAGGATAGAGGACAGTCTCTACGACATAGGCTTCCTGCTCAAGTCCGAGGAGCACAGGGAGCTCGCCGAACGCTGCGGCGTAGATGACCTTGAGGCTTTCGGAAAGGAAAGGCTTGCGGAAGTGAGGAAGGCGTGCGCCGGGATAATCCGCGACTTCAGGGATGCCGTTGCTCCCTTCGGAATCACGGCGGCTCCTGGCGAGAAGATCAGTTTCGACGGACGCAAGCGGCTGCTCAAGAGCTGTCCGGAACTGGCTGAGATAAAGGAAGAACGCTATCCCGCCTATCAGACCGCCTTCGTCATAGACCGGCTGATATTCAGTCTCGGACTCGCCGGCGAATTCTACCGCGAGTTCGACGCTCTGCTCAAGGAGAAGAATGTGATGAGCCTCGACGAATCCAACACGATACTCCGGGACATCATCAACGGTTCCGACGCGCCTTTCGTCTACGAGAAGCTCGGCGTGCGCTACGAGAATTTCCTGCTGGACGAATTCCAGGACACTTCGAACATCCAGTGGGAGAATTTCCTGCCCCTGCTGCGCGAGAGCGAATCCAAGGGCGGGCGCAACCTTGTCGTCGGCGATGTCAAGCAGAGCATCTACAGATTCAGGAACTCCGACTGGCGGCTTCTCGGGAGCAGGGTGACCGAGGAATTTCCGGACGCCGTGGTGGAGACGCTCAAATACAACTGGCGCAGCTGCCGCGCCGTGGTCGCTTTCAACAACCGCTTCTTCAGGGAGGCCGCCTCGGTCTTCGGGCTGGGCGACATCTATTCCGATGTGGAACAGATTCCGCAGGGAGGGGACAGCCAGCAGGGCTTCGTGAGAATATCCTTCACCGACGGGCAGCTCGAAGCCGTGTACGAATCCGTGCGTGAAGGAACCGCCGCCGGCGCGGAACCGGGTGACATAGCGGTACTCGTCCGCGGCAGGCAGCAGGGCTCCGAGATAGCCTCATATCTGATAGACAGGGGAGTGCCCGTGATATCCGACGACTCCTTGAGCGTCAAGTCGTCCCTGACCGTGCGCCGTCTCGTCGCCCTGATGACCGCATACGACAGTCCGGACGATGCCGTCAGCTGCTATCTGGCGGAATCCCTGAATGTCGGTTTCCCCGACGGCTGTCACTCTCTCGTCGACTTCTGCGAAGACCTGCTGCGCTCTCTGACGGCTTCCGCTCCCGGGACGTCCGGCGGCGAGACCCTGTTCATCCAGGCCTTCATGGACGAACTGCTCAAGTGGACTTCCGTCTACGGCAACAACTTGCGCGGCTGGCTCAGGCACTGGGAGGATACTGAACTGCAGATAAGCTCTCCCGACGATGCTTCGGCTGTCAGGATAATGACCATACACAAGGCCAAGGGCCTGGAGTTCCCGTATGTGATATTCCCATTCGCCGACAAGGTGAACCTTTTCCGTCCCGAAGTGCGCTGGTGCCGTCTGGATGCGGCCGGAAGCGGACTGCCCGATGTGCTCGGAGGCATATATCCGGTCAAGTTGCAGAAAGGCTCCGAGGAGGACGGATTCGCGGAGGCGTACCGTGAGGAGCGCCGCATGCAGCTTGTCGACAATATGAACATCTTCTATGTCGCGCTTACAAGAGCCGTCAAGAGTCTGCACATAATAGCCGCTCCTCCGTCCAAGACCCTCAGGAAACGGGTCGCCGACGGCACGGGTGGAGAATATTCGCGCATATCCGATTTTCTTTTCGCCTTCGCCGGAGGCAACGACGAATGCAGTTTCGGCGAAGCTTATGACTTCACGCGCATGGAGCGCAGACGGACGTCGGAGACCGAGGATTTCGAGGCTTCATATCCTTCGATCGGCATCGCCGGGAGGCTTGCGCCGTCGACTGAAGCCCTGGAGTTCTTCGGCGATGACGGAGAGCCCGTCGTCTCCCCGAGAATCAACGGAATCGTGCTTCACGAGATTCTCTCGGCAGTCAGCAGCCGCGACGACGTGGATGCCGCGGTGAACGCCGCATCGGCTGCCGGCAAACTGTCTCCGGAGGCTTCCGTGACCGCGGCCGGGCTTTTGAAGGCGAGAGTCTCCGCCCATCCGGACTGGTTCCCGGGAGAGGGCGTGCGGGTATGCGTGGAACGGGCCATAATAGGGCCTGACGGAAGAGAACGCAGGCCTGACCGGGTCGTGTTCACGCCGGACGGTGTGGTGATTGTCGACTTCAAGTTCGGAAAGGAACTGCCGGGTCATGTCTCACAGGTCAGGGAGTATGCTTCGCTGTATGCCGGCCTGGGCTGCAAGGTCAAGGCCGGAGTGGTATGGTATGTAATGGAAGACAAATGCGTATTCATATGAAAAGATTGCTGCTGAAAGCACTGATGCTGCTGGCCGCCGCGCCGATGTTGTCCGGTCAGGCCGTCTATGAGTCGGAGGAGATCCACAAGAAGGCGCCCGCGGTGCCGCAGTTCGTGGTGTTTGCCGGCGACACCGTGCGCTTCGACCGTCAGGACTTCTACGAGCGTATGGACAGGGAGCTGATATCCTTCACCTACATGCATACGAACACCACGCTGATGCTCAAGCGTTCCGCGAGGTATTTCACCATTGTGGAGCCCATTCTGCGTGAGCAGGGTATACCGGAGGATTTCAAATATCTGATGGCTATAGAGAGCAACCTCGATCCGCGGGCTCTGTCCCCGGCGGGCGCGGCCGGAATCTGGCAGGTGGTCAGGTCTACGGCCCAGGCCCACGGGCTGGAGGTCAGCTCCGAGGTCGACGAGCGCTACAATGTGGAGAAGGAGACTGTCGTGGCCTGCGAATATTTCAAGGAGGCTTACGGGAAATTCGGCGACTGGCTGACGGTGGCCGCCAGTTACAACGCGGGGCAGAACGGCATCCAGCGCAGGATCGCCGCCCAGCGTCAGGACACCGCTCTCGAGCTTTGGATGGCGGAAGAGACTTCGCGCTACATCTTCAGGCTCCTTGCCGCGAAGATGCTTTTCGAGAATCCCGCCGCCTTTGGCTTTGACGTGACGCCGGCGGACATGTATCCGTACATCCCTCCCCGCACCACCGTGACAGTGAGCGGGCCGGTTCCGAGCCTCGTGGACTTCGCCGAGGAGCACGGGGTGACCTACGCCGCTCTCAAGGAGGCCAACCTCTGGCTGCGCAGCGACAAGCTTACCAACAAGTCAGGGCGCACCTACCGCATTGCGATACCATAAGGCGTTATTTCTTCAGATCAACACGTCCGTCTATCGATTCATAGTAAATTTCAGTCAATTCTGGAAGCAGCGGACTCGGTGCGTAGAAATATTTGCAGTTGAGATTCCTGTCGACTATAAAGAACAGTGCGGGACTGAACTCTTTTCCGGGAAATGCAAAATCGTGGATTCTGTATGATATGTCTTCTATTCCGTATTGATTTGTAAATATGCGGAATTCCCTTTCATCCAATCCTTCGACGCATACGAAGAGGTTTAGATTCATATTTTGCAATTTCTGGATAAATTCCATGTTGTTCACAATGCAGCTGGCACAACTTCCACGGCCTGCGCTTATGTACAGGGCAAGCCAGTCTTTCCCTATTAGTTTATCCTGGAGCCATACCATGTTGCCATCAATGTCGTACACTGGCATTCTGAAGTCAATGGCTGCATCCTCGTAGTCGTATGTGTGGAAAAATCCTTCTTTGAGCAGGATGTTTTCCTGTCGCAAT
>DVLC01000012.1 GCA_018715685.1 Candidatus Cryptobacteroides merdipullorum | reverse complement strand
CTCGAGAGCGGGCTCGAAGGGTTCTATCACTTCACGCTGTCGCCTGACGGAAGCTGGGCGGCCTACGTGACCATGCTCCCCAACAGGATTACAGCCGTGTATCTTTTCGACGTCAAGGCCCGCAGGAGCTACCAGCTGACCGACCGCTGGTACGACGCCTGGGAGCCCATGTTCTCCCGCGACGGGAAGTATCTGTTCTTCTCCTCCGCGCAGGAATTCGGCTACAGCTACTCCTCCATGGAATGGAACGCGGCCTTCCAGATGCGCGACAGACTGTTCGTGCTCCCTCTCGCTGCCGGCACACCCAATCCGATGAGCGTCCGGTCAGACGAATATGAAGCGGCGGGAGCGGATGCCGGTGAGAAGAAGGAGCAGGCGGACGCGGCACCCGTCACCAAAGTGGATCTCGAAGGCATACAGGACCGCATAGCCGCACTGCCGGTCAACGCCTACGGACTCGTGCTCTCGAAGGACGACAAGCTCTGGTACTCCGACGGAGGCAAGCTCAAGATCCTCGACCTCAAGACTCTGGATATAAGCGACGGCCCGTCCGGACAATACATCGCCCTCACGCCCGACGCATCCAAGGCCCTCGTGCGCAGCGGTTCGGACTACAAGGTCGTGAACTTCGGCGGCTCGCCTGACGGAGCGGCATGCGTGCCCGTCGGGGATGCCGGCATCACCGTGGACCACGAAGCCGAGTGGAGACAGATCTTCGACGAAAGCTGGAGAATCACCCGCGACGGCTTCTATGTCGAGAACATGCACGGAGCCGACTGGGATCATGTATATGAAAAATATGCGCAGCTGCTCCCGTATGTCAGACACCGCGATGACCTCACCTACCTGATAGGCGAGATGATAGGCGAACTCAACGTAGGCCATGCGTACATCACCTCCGGGGAGACTCCGGAAGTCACCAAGGTCGCGACGGGCCTGCTCGGCGCGCAATACTCGAAGGATCCCGGCACAGGGGCGTTCAGGATTGAAAGGATATACGAAGGGGCAGACTGGGACGAAAGCCTCAGGGCGCCGCTGAAAGCTCCCGGAATCGACGCCAGGGTCGGTGAATACATAATGGAAATCAACGGCATTCCCGCAGCAGGGCTTGCGGATCCCGGGCAGGCGCTCATCGGCAAGGTCGGCAAGACCGTGGCGCTGACCCTCGCGTCAGACGCGTCCGGGAAGGATGCCCGCACCGTCTATGCCGTGCCCACGGGCGACGAGTCCCAGCTCGCATACTATGCCTGGGTGAAACGCAACATCGAAATCACGGACAGGCTCTCCGGCGGCAAGATAGGCTATGTCCACATACCCGACATGGGTCCTGCCGGACTGGAGATGTTCGCGCGCATGTACTACAGCCAGCTCGACAAGAAGGCGCTGATAATCGACGACAGGATGAACGGTGGCGGCAACGTGTCGCCCATGATCCTCGAGCGCCTGCAGCGCGAGGTGTACAGGGTGAGCATGTACCGCAACGGCTCCAACGAGCCCGTGCCCAACCAGGCCTTCTACGGCCCCAAGGTCTGCCTCATCGACAAATACTCGTCTTCCGACGGAGACCTGTTCCCCTACGGTTTCCGCAAGCTCGGCCTCGGAAAGCTCATAGGCATGAGGTCGTGGGGAGGAATAGTGGGCATTTCCGGCTCCAAGCCCTTCGTGGACGGACAGGACATGCGCACTCCGTTCTTCACCTCCTACTCCACTGACGGTGAATGGATAATCGAAGGGCACGGCGTCGACCCCGACATCGAGGTGGACATCAATCCCTTCGAAGACTACCTCGGCAAGGACGCCCAGCTCGAAAAGGCGGTGGAGGTCCTGCTCGAAGAGCTCAAGGACTGGAAGCCCCTGCCGGGGACTCCGGCCGCACCGGTGAAAAACCAATAACCAAATACACATCAGATGAAAACAAAAGCAGTACGCCTTTACGGCAAAGACGACCTGAGGCTCGAAGAGTTCGAGCTCCCTCAGATCAAGGATGACGAAATACTCGCCAAAGTGGTCAGCGACAGCATCTGCATGTCGTCCTACAAGGCGGCCCACCAGGGACCCGAGCACAAGAGAGTGCCTGACGACGTGGCGGAGAACCCCGTGATCATCGGACACGAGTTCGCCGGAGCAATCGTGGAAGTCGGCAGCAAATGGCAGTCAGAGTTCAAGCCCGGCGACAAGTTCTCCATCCAGCCCGCCCTCACCTACGAAGGCGGCCCCGTAGGAGTGCTCTCCGCTCCCGGATATTCGTACAAGTACATCGGAGGCGACGCCACCTACGTCGTGATTCCCGCAGAGGTGATGGCCCAGGGCTGCCTGCTCCCCTACAAGGGCGAAGGCTTCTACCCCGCCTCTCTCAGCGAGCCCCTGTCCTGCGTGATCGGCGCCATGCACGCCTGCTACCACACGACCCCCGGCTCATACGTCCACTCGATGGAGATCAAGGAGAACGGCAAGATGGCCCTGCTCGCCGGAGTAGGCCCCATGGGTCTCGCATGCATCAACTATGTGCTGCACCGTGAGGACCGCCACCCCGCCCTCTTCGTGGTCACCGACATCGACCAGGCCCGCCTCGACCGCGCCGCGAAGCTCTACACGAAGGAGTTCGCAGCCTCAAGGGGCATCGACCTGCGCTACATCAACACCGGAGCGGTGGAGAATCCCGTCGAGACTCTCCGCGAGCTCACCGGAGGCACCGGTTACGACGAAGTCGTGGTGATGGCTCCCGTTCCCGCCGTGGTAGAGCAGGCTGACGACATACTCGGATTCGACGGCTGCCTCAACTTCTTCTCCGGCCCCGGACGTCAGGATTTCAAGGCTCCCTTCAACTTCTACAATGTCCACTACGCCTCAACCCACGTGGTCGGCACCAGCGGCGGCAACACCGACGACATGAAGGAAGCCCTCCACCTCATGGGCAAGGGCATGGACCCCGCAGGCCTCGTGACCCACATCGGAGGTCTCAACGCGGTCATCGACACCACGCTGAACCTGCCTTCGATTCCCGGAGGAAAGAAGCTCATCTACACCCATATCGAGATGCCTCTGACCGCCATCACCGAATTCGGGGAGAAGGGAAAGACCAATCCCGTCTACGCCGAACTCGACAGGATCTGCAAGGAGCACAACGGGCTCTGGAGCGTGGAGGCCGAGAACTATCTGCTCTCACACGCCGAGAATCTGTAACGGTCTCCTGACAGCTGTTGAACCAGCCCGTCTCGTTTCCGAGACGGGCTGGTTTTTTCCGACGAGGAAAAATTCACATTGCAGTGCTTCCTGCAAAACACCGGTCACAAGCATCCGCGACAATCATGGCAGACCTGACAGATGCCGTCATTTTTTTGTTAACTTGTGGAGAAATCAATCGATTATGAAAATTGGACTCATCCTCTGCGCCCTCACCGCAATCGCAACATCCGGCTGCCGCAGCAACCGTCAGGAAGCGTTCGACTTTGCCGGGTTCCGCCGGCTGGAGCCTCATGTCATCGAGAATGACCTGCTCGTCGGAAGACCCTCCAGACCGATGATTCTCGACTCTCTGCTCATTTACACCGACAAATTCAAAGGCAAACTTATAACTGTCCTTAATCTTAATACGGGCAGTTATCAGCGTGTCCTGTCGTCCGGACGCGGGCCGGGAGAAATGATGATGATACGCAGGATTTCATATGACTCCAAAGACAAAACAATCCGGCTGTTTGACAACAACGCCAACAGGCTGACGACTTTTTCGGCGACAAGAAGTTTTTCCGACCTGTTTTCCGTCTCATCCATCGAGGATGTGATTGACTTCAGCTACGACAATGTACCTTTCGAAATGGCCCCCTTCGGAGACGGCTATATTGCCAACGGCAACTTCGACGGGCGGCAGTTCTCCCTGCTCGACGGCGACGGCCGCAGCACCGGATATTTCGGCGTCTATCCAGGGAACAACGACGATGCCGGCAGCGGCGACGCCTTCTTCATGAAGAACCAGACCCTGATGGCCGTCAAGCCCGACCAGAGCCGCTTCGCCGCCGCCGGATACAGCAACGACCAGCTCGTGTTCTACAAGGCGGAAAAGTCGGGCGTCCCCCAAAAGACAAGAGAATATTTCACATTCGACGCCGACGTGGAGACGATGACCCATGAGTACGGGGTACGCGTCATCAACAAACCGGAAACCGTCTCCGCATATATGTGTCTCTATCCGACTGACAAGTACCTGTATGCGTCATACAAGGGACGAACCATCGAGGAAATGATGAATCCGGACATCGAGAAGGTCAACTACATTTTGAAATTCGACTGGGACGGCAAGTTCATCGAAGGCTATGTCGTCGGGAACATTGACGACTTCGCCGTGGACGAGACCGCCGGACGGCTCTACGCCTTCGTCTACGAGGACGGGGACAACATTCTCACCGCCTACGACCTCTGAGCGGGACGCTATTTCAGCCGGTAGCGGACTATCGCCGCGCCTTCCTCCGCGAGCACCTTGTCGTAAGCCGCCTGCGAGGACGCGTCGAGGATTTCGCGGTTCACATATTCCGGCAGGAAGTCATAGTCCACGAACTTGTACATCACTCCGTCACGGAAACGAAGCGGGCTGTTTTATTTTCAGACAGGGATTGCGGACATCGTAATTATTTGTTATCTTGCAGAAAAATCAATCACTTATGAAAAAAATCAGTCTTATCATCATCGGGATTGTCGCTCTTATTTCGGCAGCAGTCTTTCTGAAAGTCTTTTCATTCAGAGCAACCTCTCATGACAGCCTTTTCGAAGCCAATGTGGAAGCCCTTACACAGCAGGAAGAAGGAGGAGGAGATTTGGGATGGGCCGGGTGCAGCACGAATTATACTGGAGACTTCTGCCAAACTTATGAAGTGGGCGGCGTGACATTCTATCTTAACTATTTTAACCCGCTAAAAGACATTCTCATCTAAACATGCGCCGTCGACATATTCTGCTGTCATACGCCATTTTGCTACTTCTTATCGCCGGCTGCGGCAGGAACGAGGAGAAACTGTTCCCATTCGAGGACTTCCGGAGACTTGAAGGTCGCGCTGTCTGCGAAGACATGCTCGTCGGAAGGCCGTCGAGGCTGACCGTCATCGACTCCCTGCTGATTTTCTCCGACAAGCTTGATGACCGGCTGGTGACCATAGCCAATCCGAAGTCGGGAGAAAGCCGCAGAGCAGTGTTCACGGGACGCGGGCCCGGAGAAATGATGATGATACGGCGGATATACCGTGACGATGACGGCAGAATCTTCCTTTTCGACATCAACACTCATAAAATCATATCATATTCGGCGGACAAATCATATCAGGAACTGCTCTCGCCAAACACCCGCCTCGGAGAGACGGCTTTCAGTTACGATGAAGTCCCCTATGAGGTCATCACCTTCGGTGACGGCTACATAGCCAACGGCAACTTCGACGGGCGGCAGTTCTCCCTGCTCGACGGCGATGGCCGCAGCACCGGATATTTCGGCGTCTATCCCGGAAACAACGACGATGTCGGTAGCGGCGACGCCTTCTTCATGAAGAACCAGACCCTGATGGCCGTCAAGCCCGACCAGAGCCGCTTCGCCGCCGCCGGATACAGCAACGACCAGCTCGTGTTCTACAAGGCGGAAAAGTCTGGCATCCCCCAAAAGGCAAGAGAATATTTCAGCTATGATTCAAATATTGAAGTCATGGGCAATGAACATGGGACAAGGGCGATGCACACTCCCGAGACCAGATCCGCATACCTGTGCCTCTACCCAACAGACAAGTACCTTTACGCCAGTTATAACGGCCGGACGATAGCCGAAATGACGGTGCCTGATGCGAGCAAGGACATCTACATTTTGAAATTCGACTGGGACGGCAAGTTCATCGAAGGCTATGTCGTCGGGAACATTGACGACTTCGCCGTGGACGAGACCGCCGGTCGGCTCTACGCCTTCGTCTACGAGGACGGGGACAACATTCTCACCGCCTACGACCTCTGATCTGGACGCTATTTCAGCCGATAGCGAACTATCGCGGCACCCTTTTCGGCGAGAACCTTGTCGTAGGCAGCCTGCGAGGCCGGGTCGAGAATCCCGCGATTCACATATTCCGGCAGGAAGGTGTAGTCCACGAACTTGTACATCACTCCGTCACGGAACAGCTCCGGCAAGAAGCTCATCCCTTCGACAGTCTTCTCGAACAGCAGACTCTCGCCGGTCTCAAAATCATGACAAATAGTGTGAATTTCGCCGTTGTGAATCACTCCGGCGAAAATCCTGCTGCCGTATGCCTTGATCTCTATAAAAGGCGAGAACCTTTTCCTTGAATTCTCCAGAACGAAGTCAAAACCTTCAAGAGCGTCTTCATCTTCCGGAATATCCTCCAGAAGACACTGATACTTACCTAAATCCCATTCAATATAGGGGACAAGACGCCTTTCACCGACATCAAAAGTATAGACCAGTCCGTCATAGGTCCGGAAAAAACACGGTTTGCCGGCAAACTCAAAAAACGGCATCTGCGCGGAAATATAGTGGTCAAGATATTCAGGAGGACGATATCCGTATGATGACAATTCAAGGCTGCCGGGGTCGAGATTCCAAAGCTTATCCTTCTCGGAACGGACAAGCAGCGCATATTCATCACCGCTACGCCAGAAATTATGTGCAGCAAGCAGTTCCTGCCCGGAAAAATCAATGACCGAATCGAATTTCAGGGAATCCGGAGAATATCTGAAAATTCTGCACATGGGGCACAGTATCTCGACCTTGTCGAGTTCCTCGTTGTAAGCAATCTGATTCGCCGCAACATACTCCCCCGGACCTCTCCCCCTCTTGTCGGAATAAACCGCAAGAGTACCGTCCATCTCATAGCTACGTACACTCAAATCCCGCCAGTCAAGAATGAAAATATGCTCTCCGTCACTCGCGATGTTGGATGTTCCGACATGCACATGGTTATATAGAGGATAGGTGTTGTCAAGGCTTGTGACCTCAACCGCCGAGAACATGTCAAAAATCGAGACCTCCTCGTCCAGCAGCTCGTCAACATCAAGCGATATCACATGCTCCGCGACAACCCCTTCATTTTTTCCATGGCACCCCGACAGCAGCATTGCGATGCCGGCAGCTATTGGAATGATAACCTTATATGACATATACTCTTATCCCCGATTTCGGGGAAGTTACTGAATTACAACGGGAAAAACAACAGCCACGAAATCCCGCATGTGATTTCCCTTCACACCGCCTACGACCTCTGAGAGGGACGCTATTTCAGCCGGTAGCGGACTATCGCGGCGCCTTCCTCCGCGAGCACCTTGTCGTAGGCAGCCTGCGAGACGGGGTCGAGAATCTCGCGGTTCACATATTCCGGAAGGAAGGTGTAGTCAATGAATTTGTACATCACTCCGTCACGGAACAGTTCCGGAAGGAAGCTCATTCCCTCGACAGTCTTCTCGAACAGCAGGCTCTCGCCGGTCTCAAGGTCGTGATAAACGGTATGGAGCTTGCCGTTGTGCGCCACCTCCGCGAAAAGCCTGCTACCGCTTGCCTTAATCTCCATAAATGGAGAGATTCTGTGCTTGGAATACTCAAAGATGAAGTCGTGATACCACTCCACATCCTTGTCTTCAGGAATCTCTTCTCCCCGACACGAATATTTGCCAAAGTCCCATGCGATATAGGGCTCAAGCCGACACTTGTCAGCATCGAATGTCCAGACAAGACCGTCCTCTGTGCGGAAAAAGCAAGGCTTGCCCATAAACTCGAAAAAAGGAGCCTGCGGGGTATTATACCGCAACAGATGCTCGGGCGGATTGTACCTGTATGAATGCAGCTGGCAAGTCTTGGAGTCCAATTCCCACAGATGGTCTTCCTCTGAAGAAGAATGCGTTATGTACCTGTCTCCCCGCTGATAGAAATTATGCATGGCTCGCAGTCCCTGATCCGAGAAGTCCAGTTCCGAAACGAACCTGAGAGAATCCGTGGTATATCTCAATATTCGGCATGTAGCATCCAGAACTTCAATCAGGTCAAGTTCCTCATTGTAATTGATCTGATCCGCAATCAAGTACTCTCCGGGGCCGCGTCCTCTGCGGCTGACACACAGAGCAAGGCTGCCATCCATGTTGTGGACATGGATGCTGCCGTCTCTCCAACCCAGAATATATATCCTCTCCCCGTCACATGCAATGTTCGACGGACCGAGATACACATGGTTATACAGGGGATATGTATTGTCAAGACTTACGACATCGACATCGGAGAACATGTCAAAAATCGACACTTCCTCCTTCAGCAGAGCATCGACATCCATGGATATCACATGCTCCGCGACAATTCCTTCATTTTTTTCATGGCACCCCGACAGCAGCATTGCGGTGCCGACAGCTACTGAAATGATCACCTTATATGACATAGGCCGCTACCTTACAAAACCAAGAAGATCGCAATCGCAGTAATCCTCCTGACGCCCTGTCCAATTGCAGTTATATAGTAGAATGGCATTATCTCTTTCCCAACAAGAGCCGCAAAACGCTCTATCACAAGTGATAATGCCCGGATCAAGCTCTTGATTGAGCAGAACCTCAACATTCGCCTCAAACAATTCACTGTCCACCCCTTGATGTGCAGAGGTAGATAAAACGAGAACAATGGTCGACGCTACGGCAATCACCGCAGTCGTGACAGCTATCAACAGATTTTTCATCAGCATTAACTTTAATAAATCATTTTGGTCTCTCTGCAAGTTAATGAATTACAATTAAAAATCAATATTTTTCACTATTTTTACAACTACTGTTTCTCATTAATGTATATTATGACAAAATCAATCTCCGTCCTATCCGCCGTGCTTCTACAACTTGTGCTTCTCTGCGGCTGCAACGAAATGGCAACGAAAAGGATTATAGCCAAAATGACCCTATCCGAAGTTGTCATCCCTCAAAGCTTTGAACTGTTGAATGAAGAATTCATCGCCGACTCCTCCTGGCTTGACCTCAAAGGGAAATATAAACTGGTCATCTCCATTCCGCAGAATCAGTGCTCCAGCTGTAGAATCTCCGCGCACCAGATGATTGACTCCCTTCTCGTCTACTCCTCTGACATACTCGCACCCATGGTAATTCTGGCCGGAATAGATGAAAATTCTCTCGCCATTGCGAACGCCACCATAGAAAGATACAAACTCGAATATCCGATCTACCTTGACGCCTCGGGCGAACTGCTCAACTTAAACCCAGTTATTCCCCGTGATGAGAAATACCACTCTTTCCTGCTTGGGCCGGACAACAGAATAATTCTTGTTGGCGACCCGTCTACAGACTACAATGTCATGAAGCTATATCAAAGGGTGCTGGCTGATATTTCCATACAGTTCAAGCCATCATAGTACACACATATCCCTCATACTGGATGAATCGCCTTGAAATATTGCTACTTCGCCACGGGAAAAAAGAAATACGCTATTTCAGTCTATAGCGGACTATCGCGGCTCCTTCCTCGGCGAGCACCTTGTCGTAGGCCGTCTGCGAGGACGCGTCAAGGATTTCGCGGTTCACATATTCCGGCAGGAAGTTATAGTCCACGAACTTGTACATCACCCCGTCACGGAACAGCTCCGGCAGGAAGCTCATCCCCTCGACTGTCTTCTCGAACAGCAGACTCTCGCCGGTCTCAAGGTCGTGACAAAGGGTGTGAGTCTCGCCATTGTGAATCACGCTGGCAAAAAGACGACGGCCATCTGACTTAATGTTGATAAACGGAGAAAGGCGTCGTTTCGAATAATCCAATATGAAATCATGGTACTCGCTCACGGTTTTATCATCAGGAATTTCGTCGGGCATACTCTGATACCTTCCCAAATCCCAGGCTATATATGGAAATAGACGATGCCTGCGTTTGTCAAAACCGTATATAAGTCCGTCGTAAGTTCTGTAGTAATACGGCTCACCGTCCATTTCAAAAAAAGGAGCCTGCGCAGAGATGTACCGAAACAGATACTGAGGCGGTCTATAGCCGTACGATTCAGTCTCGGCTGTCTCGAAATTCAAATCCCATAGCTTGTCTTCCGCAGAAAACGAATAAAGGATATAGTCCTCACCGCATTGATAAAAATTATGTATTGCTCTGACATCGCTGTCGAAAAAGTCCACTTCTGAAATGAATTTCAGAGAATCAGTAGTATATCTCAATATTTTGCTCATCGGGTTAAGAACCTCTATCACATCCAGCTCATCGTTGTAATTTATCTGATCAGCCATCAGATACTCCCCCGGGCCGCGGCCTTTCTTATAAGAATACAGGACAAGACTGCCGTCCATATCATGCACATGAATGCTTCCGTTCCTCCAGTCCAAAAGGTATATTCTTTCCCCGTCGCTCGCAATATTCGAGGCCCCGACATGCACATGGTTATATAGAGGATAGGTGTTGTCAAGGCTTGTGACCTCAACCGCCGAGAACATGTCAAAAATCGAGACCTCCTCGTCCAGCAGCTCG
>DVLC01000125.1 GCA_018715685.1 Candidatus Cryptobacteroides merdipullorum | reverse complement strand
GCCTTAAACGAGCATGGAGAAATGGCAAAGGCTGCGGATAGCGTAAAATATCTTGATACTGTGTTTGAACAGATTAGTTTAGATGATAAAAAAGCACAGACAACAAAGTGATACACCCTTTTATTCGCTCTACATCCCCTCCAAACAAGGGGATTTTCTATTTCATTATATATCATTCTGTTATCGATGCTGTAATTTCGTGAGGGGTATATAAACAGAAAAATCGGGATGTTATGGCGTAGGTGTGAGAATGAGAGATTAAGACTAATACAACTAATTGATTTACAATTATATTACTTTAAGTTTAACCAGTTCTGGATTTACACTCGAATGTAAACCGTCATGTAAACTGCAAAGCCATCCAGTCAAGGCAAGACTTCATAACTCGCTGATTTTCACCGTGCGAAGCACCGCTCAGTTGGTTAGAGCACCTGACTGTTAATCAGGGGGTCCTAGGTTCAAGTCCTAGAAGGGGAGCCGAAGCGGACAAATCTTCAGAAATGAGGGTTTGTCCTTTTTCTTTATCTATGTAACCTCTTGATTTCAGGTATAATGGGCACCCGGAAAATCTTAGATCCGCCGGAACAGAGATCCCCGTCATGGAATTCCGACGCGACTAAAATCTGTGTGTGCGACAATATCTACTATTGCGCTGATAATCAGCATATTAAACCTTAAGACTGCACACGCATCGGGGTTCCGAAGTCCTCTGGGTGTGCAAGAGTAAATCGGATTCAATTGGCAATCAATGATTTGATACTTTATGCCGCACACTCAGATTTTGTCGGAATCCACCAGCGGGATGCAGGGCCGGCGGATTGCAAACTAGTCGCGGCGGATCTGGAGATTCCTGAAATTCGGCGGGGTAATTGCGTCAGCCAAATGCGCGGAGCGGCCATGTTCTGACGGATGGAATTACTTGGGAGCAATAGGTTTTGAGAAAAGTCCTTCCAGGCCTTTGGAAAGCTTTTTTTTCTGAAACCTGATGCTCTCAAGTCTGCGTTCTTGAAGCGATTTAGGAGTATTATGCGAATTTAAAGACTTGATTGATAAACAGTTCCGAAGGGATGGCGCTCCCAGACCGGTGGTCTTATGGCGACTTGGGAGCAATATGTTCCGGATAATCGGCCATACAAGCTGTCACAGGGCCGGTTTTTCAAAACATATCGCTCCCAAGTTTTTCTGTCAGCCGCGGTGACCTGCGGTTTATGCGAGTCCTGCGGAGACGGCTTCCGCCGCTGCCACGACCGCCGCCGCACAACTTCCGGCTCCGCCGCCGGGATATACGACCTCCGGCGGCTAAAGATCCGGCACTGCGCCGAGCCCGTTGGAGAGGCTCGCTCCGTGCTTTACTTTTGCCTTTCCATCACTCAAAATGCCCGGGTGACCCCAGAATCGCTCCAGGAGATCCAAAAGGTAAAGCCGACATGGGAACCGCCGGCATCTCCTCAACCTTCCTGTTATTTTCTACTTCCTTTTTTGCAAACCGGGACAAATCTGATTGTGCGCCCATATTCGCTATAATGCTGACAATCAGCGCATTGAATTTCGAGATCGCACTCGCGTCGGACTTTGGAACCCCGCTGCGTGTGCGATGGAAATCAAGACTCTATTGACAGTCAATGATTTGGCGCCTCGTGCCGCACACACAGCTTCTTAATCAAGCCTGAATCCCATGACGGCCTGACAGAATTCGACCATGCGGCGGGAGATTCGAACCGTCGTGACAAACATCGGTCGCAGCCGCATTGGAAATATGTCGTAGAAAGGATACAGCTGCGACAGGTCACACCGATTCCGAGTGACCTGTCACAGCCGGCGGCCATGCACATAAGTCGGATGCCGGCCGCTGTGACCGGTGTTTTGCGGAATCCTGCAACTCCGTCACGCAGAACCTTTCTACCACTCATGATTTGCAATCCCGATGAACGGAAAAACACCTTCCATGGCCGGATGCTGCGGACAGGTCTGGGCGGAGACGGCTTATGGACGGTGCGACGGAACCAGCCGCGCCGTCCATGGCGGAGCGGCGCTGGAGGCTACGGGAGGTGCATGGTGGCGGAAGGTGATTTGCCGGTGGCGGGAGGGAGGATGACAGATGAGTGGATGAGGAAAATGAGAGAAATGAGGGAAAGGAGGGAAAAGGAGGAAAGGGGGATGAGGGGAACGACGCTCATTGTCCGCTCACCTGTTCGTCCCTGGTCCAAGTACGGATAAACCGGCACGGGATTCAGGCTCACCATATCTGGCTGTGTGGCCGGAGATTGGAACCGTCCTGCAAAACATAGGACAATACAATTCAACCGCTCGTGAGCACGAATCCGCCTGGACAGATTTTTCTTTCAGACATAATCATGAAAGTCGGGAAGTGTCCGAAAGCGGCGTGAGGCAGTTGACACCAGGGAGGCTTTTCACGTCCATCGCCTCCCTGGTGTCAACCGCCTCACGCAGCGCCGAATGAAAAAACAGCTATGATATCAGACAGGAAATCTGCCGGGGCCCGAATCCCCGTCTTCAGAGGGCCATCGTCATTCCGCCTTCGCGAGCCCCACCGTGAAGTGCCGCATGATGGGCAGTTCGCTGACTATGCGGTAGCCGCGGGTCACGGTGTCACGGCGGTCGAAGACATTCTTCAGAGCGGCGGCGACATAGTCCATGTGATTGTTGGTATACACCCTGCGGGCGACTGCAAGGCGCAGCAGCTCCAGCTTCGGGTAGCGGTTCTCGCGGGTCACAGGATCGCGGTCAGCCATCAATGCGCCTATCTCCACTCCCCTGACACCACCTTCGAGATAAAGCTCTATGGCAAGGGTCTGCGCCCGGAACTCCTCACGCGGCACCTTGGCCAGAACCTTTCCGGCATCCACGAAAATTGCATGGCCGCCTGCCGGACGCTGGTACGGGATTCCGTATTCGTCGAGTTTCGAGGCCAGATATGCGACCTGGCGTATCCTGCTGTCGAGATAGTCGAACCGCGTGCTTTCGCGCAGACCTTGCGCGAGAGCGTTCATGTCCCTGCCGGCCATGCCGCCGTAGGTCAGGAAACCTTCGTACATTATGCTGTACATCTGACACTTGCGCATGTCCTCCTCGTCGCGGAAAGCCAGGAAGCCGCCTATGTTCACGAGCCCGTCCTTCTTTGCGGACATGGTCATGTAGTCGGCGTAGGAATATATCTCGCGGGCAATCTCCACTATGCTCTTTTCAGCATAGCCCGGCTCGCGCGTCTTGATGAAATAGGCGTTCTCGGCGAAACGGGCGGAGTCTATAAGCAGCTTCACGCCGTACTTGCGGGCGAGCGCGGACACTCCGCGGATATTCTCCATTGAAACCGGCTGTCCGCCGGCGGTGTTGTTGGTGATGGTCAGCACTATGGCCGGAATCTTCTCCGCCGGATGCGCCTTGAGCACGTCCTCGAGCTTCTGCAGATCCATGTTTCCCTTGAAAGGCAGCTCCAGCTCGGTGTCGGAAGCCTCGTCGACCGTGCAGTCGACCGCATGCGCCTTGCGGAATTCGATATGCCCCTTGGTAGTGTCGAAATGGGAGTTTCCGGGAAGCCAGTCGCCCTCCTTGACTATCGCGGAAAAGAGCACGTTCTCGGCGGCACGTCCCTGATGGGTCGGCAGCACATGCTCAAGTCCGGTGATCTCCCGTATGGAATCCTTGAGATTGTAGAACGAAGACGCGCCGGCATAGCTTTCGTCACCCTCCATGAGCGCGGCCCACTGCCTGTCGCTCATCGCTCCGGTGCCGGAGTCGGTCAGCATGTCGATGTATACATATTCGCTCCTGAGCTTGAAGAGGTTGTAGCCGGCCTCGGCTATCCATTTCTCGCGCTCGGCGCGGGTGGATCGGTGGAGATTCTCCACCATCTTGATTCTGTAGGGTTCTGCGTAGGGAAGTTCCATGTGTCTTGGTGTTATTGGTATAATGTATGCCCAATTTAAGAAGTTGTTTTGAAATTTCCTTGAAATTCTTTTATGAATCCTTCCCGGCGCGCGGGAAACTTAACCGGACTGTAACAACTTTTAACTTTTCTGCATGATGTTGTAACATCCGTGAAAGAATTCCGGGATAATTTTGCGGCCAGTTAAGCTCAATGAAATGAAGTTCAAGCTTCTGCCCGCAATTCTCATCACCATTTTGACCTGCAGTCAGGCCGCGCTCGCCGAAACTGAAGTCAGAGGCAAGATTCTCGACGCCAAGACCGGCGAGGAGCTAATAGGAGCCGCCGTAACGGTCAAGGAAATGCCTGGAACCGGAGCCATATCCGGCCTCGATGGCAGTTTCGTGTTCGACTCCCCTGTCGGCGAATGCACCCTCGTGTGCTCTTCCATAGGATATAAGAACCTGGAGATCAGGCTCTCGCCCGGGAGTTCCGACGCCATTGTCATCAACCTCGAGCCCGACACCGAAATCCTCGACGCCGTAGTGGTGACTGCCGACAACCGAGGCAAGACGGAAATTTCAGCACGTGGCATCGAAAAGGCGTCCATGAACGTGGTCAATATCATGAGTGCCAAGGCGATAGAATTGTCTCCTGACATGACGGTGGCAAACGCCATCAAGAGGATGTCGGGAGTCACCGTAGAGAGAAACAGCAGCGGAGAAGGCCGCTATGCGATTCTCCGCGGCATGGACAAGCGCTACAACTATACCCTCGTCAACGGAGTAAAGATTCCCAGCCCCGACAACAAGAACCGTTTCGTCCCCCTCGACATCTTTCCTTCCGAGATGCTCGACAGGCTTGAAGTGACAAAATCCCTCACCGCCGACATGGAAGGCGATGGCATAGGAGGCGCGGTGAACCTCGTGATGAAGGACGCGCCCGACAGACTTGAGGTCAACGCGAACATCGCGACCGGATACAGCGCGCTCTTTTTCGACAGGGACTTCGAATCGTTCAGCCACAGGGCAGGGCAGAAGATGTCCCCCTACGAGAGGCTCGGCAGGCCGGAGGACTATGCGGTCACGATGGACGATTTCACCATGGACAATCTTCACATGACATCCGCACGCCCGCGCCCCGACATTGTCGGAGGCTTCTCTTTCGGAGACAGATTCTTCGACGGCAGGCTCGGAGTGATGGCCGCGGTCAGCTACCAGAATCTGTTCAGGGGCAAGGACACCGAGATCTACTATATGCCCGGGTCTTCCGGCAACGGCACCGAAGACAGGACCTATTCGGAGGAGCAGAACAGGCTCGGACTACACGCCAAGCTCGACTACAGGTTCGACCACCGCAACAAGCTGATGCTCTATGCCGGCTACATGGACTTTCGCGAGAGCGAGGTCCGCAACGGGCAGAACAGGAAGGAATGGACAGTGAAGATGCAGTGGAACCGTCAGTACATATTCAACACCACCCTTAAGGGAGAGCACTCCTTCCTCGACAGCGACAGGCTCAGGCTCGACTGGACAGGAGTCTTCTCCAAAGCCTACAGCACCTCGCCGGACAATGCCAGAATCATCATCACCATGCCGGTGCCTCATCTCGGGCTCACCGATTCCGCGGAAAAGCGCTGGGAGCACAACTCTGACAGGGACTTCGCAGGCTACGTGAACCTTTCGTACACCCTATACACGGGCGCAGAGTCAACCCTGACCCTCAAGGCCGGAGGAATGTACAGGGACAAGATACGCGACAGCTTCTTCAACGAATACACCTTCGACTCGGCCACCGATATCTACGACCCGCAGTACTACGGGCAGGACTGGAACAACTTCGACGAGCTTCTGCTCAAGCCGCACCGCTACGGAAACATCGGCGACCCCCTCAACTACGACGCCTGGGAGAACATAGCGGCCGGCTACCTCATGGCGAAATACGAGTGGGAGAGGCTTGAGGTGATCGCTGGCGTGAGGGCCGAACACACCGACCAGGGCTACAAGCTCGACTTCCCGAGGCAGACGGAATCCGAAGGCGTCCAGAACTACGTCGACATCCTCCCGAGCGTACATGTCAAATACCAGATACACGAGAACGCCAACCTCCGCTTCTCCTACGGCCGCTCGATCAACCGTCCTGGCTTCTTCGAGATAGTGCCCTACACCATCCTCAACGAAGACTACGACGAGAAAGGCAACCCTGACCTGAAGCACACGGTGGCCGACAATATCGACATCAGGTACGAGTTCTTCCCCAGGTCGTCCGAGCAGTTCATGGTGGGCCTTTTCTGGAAAAAACTCCAGAACCCCATCGAAACCGGACTCATCAATGAAGGACAGGC
>DVLC01000124.1 GCA_018715685.1 Candidatus Cryptobacteroides merdipullorum | reverse complement strand
CACATCGAAAAGAGTTTGTCCGTTACGGAAAAGACTTTATTGGTTTCCGTAATGATATCCTTTTCCAAAAGCTTTTTTTTGCGGCAGACTGGACAGAACTGGCAGAGGTCAGTCCATGGCGCTTGATGAAGCCCGAAGAAGTGATCCGCTCCGCCTCTCCCTCTCCGGCTATGGCGTAAAGAAGCGCCTTCTGCTTTTCCGGTATATTGGACAGGATCTCACGGAAATATGTATGCCCCTTGAACAGGTTATAGACTTTTCCACATCGGCCGGACCAATGCGTCTTTTGCATTTCTCGAAGAGACCGACTATAAACAAATCAAATAATCAGTCTTTCTATGACTGCAAGGAATTGGTTGACCATATTTAGATATGGAGTTCGAGCCGAACGGAGCGTAAGAATTCACAATATGACAAATTAGACCGGCATCACTCGCAGCTCGGGCTCCGTGCTCTGCCGCTACGGAGAAACTTCGTCGAGATGACCGCCAAGAGGAACCGGCCGCTGATCCCGTCCGCTTCCGTTTCAATGCAGAAATCCGGACACGCAAAGACAGATCACCGGACGCCACGCGAATATCAGAAAATCCGGCGGAGAGAAACTTCCCCGCCGGATCATCATATCGCAGCACTTTGCCTTTACCTGTAGATTTCGTTCTGCTCCCAGTCAGTCAGCTGGATCTGATCGTAGGGCACGGGGAAAAGGACGTCGGCGTTGCTGCCGGACCATTTCCACTTGAGGGCGATACCGTCGGTCGAATTGGCGTCCTCGACGACCATTCCGTTGTCATTGGCCTGGATGACTGCGGACAAGCCGGGAGTACGATGGGAGAAATGCGCCTCCATAACCTCGGTGATACGTCCGGTCCGCACGAGATTGAACCAGCGGTGGCCTTCAAAATTGAGCTCGAGCAGGTTCTCGTTCTCGATAGCAAGCCTCATCTCCTCCTGCGAGCCTCCGCTTATCGGGGACGCTCCGGCGCGGGTGCGGACAAGGTTCACATAAGCTTCAGGCCCTCCGAGTTCTCCGCTCTGTCCTGTCTCGTTAAGACACTCGGCGTACATCAGCAGAACTCCGGCATAGCGGTAGATGATATTGTCGCAGCTGGAGCGGCTGAGTCCGAGAGATTCGTTCTGATAGTCGAAATACTTCAGCGTAACGGGCCACAGAGCATATGTCTGGACAACTCCGTCAATTTCTTCACCCTCGATGACCTCAACCTCGTCGGAAGCGACCGATATGCTCTGGCTGTCGTAGATTCCGGCATATACCAGATCGGTGCAGCGCTTGTCGCCTGGATCTTCGCGAAGCTTGTTCCAGAGTTCCCAGGTCATCAGGAAGGTGCTGTTTCCGGTCGACGCCTTGATGGAAGAAGGGGTTCCGTCGGGATAGGTGTACGCAGGCTGGTCGGCAGGGACGATGTTGGGAATGCACCTGGTCATCAGATTGTTGGAGATAATCGTGGAGCCGTTGTTGTACTGGGCCGCAAGAATCACCTCCTTGCCTATGGGATTGGTGGAATCATAGATTCTCGCCACCTCGTCCTCAAGGCCGAGCACTCCGGGATTCGCATCGGCGTAGTCGATCACCTTTTCAAGGGTGGTCTTGGCCGAATTGAAGTCCCCGCGCGTCATCTGCACGTCCGCGAGCATGGTCCAGGCCGCGATTTTCGTAGCCCTTCCAGCCATGGAGGCGTCGTCATAATGCTCGGGCAGGTCCTTGGCAGCCTGATCAAGGTCAGTTTCTATCAGCCTGTAGATATTTTCAACAGGCTCGCGGCCATAGCTGTAAAGAGTCGTGTAGTCTTCGATGACTGATTCAGTGAGAGGCACCGGCCCGAACAATCGCACGAGGTTGAAATAAGCGTATGCCCTGAAAAAGAGAGCTTCCCCTTCGAACTGCGCTCGGTTGGCCTCGCTGACATTGTCCAGTCTCGCAAGCACCGTATTACAGCGGTTTATCATATTGTAGCAATTCGCCCAGACGGAGCTGCTGATGCCCAGAGTCGCGTCCCACGAACTTTCGTTCAGCCGGATGTGGTCGTTGGAATTGTTGCGCTTGTTGTCGTAGGCCTCGTCAGTGGCAAGTCCGTTGATGAGATTCACGTTTTCAGACACGGACCTGAGATAGTAATATGCATCGAAAAGAATGTTCTGCACCTCGCTGTCATCCCTGCCGTAGGTCTCCATCTGCATGGTGTCGGTAGGATACTTGTCGAACGCCGCGTTGCTGCAGGAATTCAGGCCGAGCACGGCCGCGCCCAAAAGCAGAATCGCTGATTTTCCTATAGTTTTCATTGTGTTCGTGTACATTAGAAATTGATGTTGACTCCGAGAGTCATGATACGCGCAATAGGATATCCGCCGAAGTCGACTCCGTTGTTGGTTGCGGAATTCCCCTGATAGTTAGCCTCCACCGAATATCCGGGATAGTTGTCGAAGGTCCAGAGATTCTGGATGTTCGCGCTGATGCGAATCGAAGACATTCCTATCTTCTCGCATATTCTCTTGGGAATCGTGTAGCCGACTGCGAGATTGCGTATACGCAGGAAGCTCGCGTCATAGAGATAGCGCGTGCTGGGGCCGATGTTGGAACCGAGGTTGTTGGTGCCGGCCTTATGCGAATATCCGTTTCCGGGATCCTCGGCCGAACGCCAGCGTCCGAGACCTGACTCGGCAAGAACGTTGTCGTCGTAACGGTTGAGCGAGAACGCGCGCGCAGCGGCGAAAATCACGTTTCCACCTACCTGTCCGTCAATCGTGAGGGCGAGATCGAAGTTCTTGTAGGTGAAGGTGTTGTTCCATCCGAAAGTGAAGTCGGGCTGATAGTTCCCCACGAGCTGATAGTCGTTCACGTCGATGGTGCCGTCGTCGTTATAGTCCTCGAACATGAGGTCGCCCACGGCCTGAGAACCGTTCGTGGCATTGTTCAGCAGATCCTCCTCGGTATTGAAGGTGCCGATCACCTTCAGCATGTACATGTCACCCATGGGCCGTCCGACATAGTTGCGTATCACATTGCCCCACTTGGAACCGGCGCCCTGGTTTGCGAGCTGGGTCTGATTGTTGGCAAGTGAAAGTATCTTGTTACGGTTCATGGACCAGTTCAGGGTCGACTCCCAGGAGAATTCTCCCACGAAGGGGCGTCCCATGAGCTGAATCTCTATACCCTTGTTCTCAATCTGTCCGGAATTCATGTTGATGGTTCCGGATATGCCGTTGAAGTTGGGGATGCTGGCGGGCATCACGATGTCGCTGACACGGCGGTAGAGGTCCACGGTCAGATTCGTGCGTCCCCATGCCCCGATATCGAAACCGAGGTCCCACTGGCGGTTGGTCTCCCATCCGAGCATACGGTTGGAATACTCCTCAGGATAATAGGAAGGCAGCGCAACAGTGCCGAAGACCACGTTATGGTCGGTTCCGAGAGCTGAAAGCCAGGCGTAGTTGTTGCCTATCTGGTCATTTCCGGTCACACCGTAGCTGACGCGGAGCTTGGCGATGTCCAGCCATTCCGCCGTCTCGGCGAACCCTTCCTCGGAGATGTTCCATGCGCCGGAAGCCGAATAGAAGATACCCGCACGGTTGTCGGGGCCGAACTTGCTCGAGCGGTCGCGGCGGATTGACGCCGATACCACGTACTTGCTGTCGTAGTCGTAGATCAGTCGCGCGAACAGGGCGTCGAACAGATATTCGGTGTTCGAAGACGAGCCGTCGTGCAGGATTGCTCCGTTGACATTGGTGATGTTGGTATTGTTGTAGGCCACCGGATTGTCAGCGTCGGTACGGTCGTCCTGACGGACCCAGAAACCGCTGTTGTACTCGTAGTCATAGCCGGCGACCGCATTGAAGTTGTGCTTCTCCGCGAGAGTCCATTCGTAAGTCGCCGTGGTGGACCAGTAGATGTTATAGCCGAAGTCGGAGCGGCGGTAGGCGTCGATGGCGTTGAGATAGGGAGTAGACTTGTTGCCGGTATACTCGTTGCCGAGCAGATATGCAGTCTGATAATAATCCCTGCGGGCCGATCTGGTGATGAAATTCAGGGAAGAGCGGATGGTCAGCCCCTTTATCGGCCTGATATCGACATAGGCGCTGTTCACCGAAGAAATGGAAGTCCTGTCGTCGGAGTTCTCAAGAAGGTTGGCCACAGGGTTCCTCCACTGGTTGTTGAGACCATAGTCGGCATAGTGCTGCGAAGTCTGGGTATAGTCGCCGTTGGACTGGTACACGGGCAGAATAGGCGGAGCCGTCAGAGCTTCCGCGATCACTCCGGACACGTCTTCGGTGTTGCCGCCGGTCGGCCGCTGGACGCGCTGCTTGCTCCATGTGGGCGAGAAGCTGACTCCGAAAGTGAGCCAGTCGGTGACATCGGCGTCGAAACCGCCCTTTATGGAAATCTTCTTGTAGTAGGAATTCAGCAGAATACCGTCCTCGTCCTGGAGGCCGACCGAGAAGTTATAGCGTATTCTGTCCGTTCCTCCGGAAAGGCTCACGGTACCGCGGGCGTTGAGCGCGTTGCGGAAGATGGCATCCTGCCAATTGGTATCCAGATAGTTACCGCTCTCCCGCAGATCTATGAGATTCTGATAATTGGCGATGGTGCCGCTGTTCTGACGGGCCTCGATGATCATATCGAGGTAGTCGGACGCGCCCAGCACGTCGACATACTTCTGCGCCTGGCTGATTCCGACCTGGGCCGAGAAGCTCACCTTAGGCTTGCCGGAGCTGCCGTGCCTGGTGGTGATCATGATCACACCGTTACCGGCCTTCGAACCGTAGATCGCCGAAGAAGCCGCATCCTTCATTATCTGGATGTCCTCGATGTCGGCAGGGTTCAGGTTGTTGAAAAGCTCGCTGTCGGTGGTGGGGTAGCCGTCGATCACATAAAGAGGATCGTTGCCGCTGTTGATGGATCCCGCTCCGCGGATGCGGATCGCAGGAGCCGCGCCGGGGGTACCGTCAATCTGCTGGAGCGAGAGTCCGGAAGACAGGCCGACCAGACTCTGGGCCAGATTGGAAGTGGGCATTTCGGCTATCTTGTCAGCATCCACCGTAGCCATGGCCGTGGATACGGAGCGTTTGGTCACGGTGCCATAACCGACAAGCACCGCCTCGTCAAGCGCCTCGGAACTTTCCTCGAGAACCACGTCGATGACGACGCGCCCGTTCACAGGCGTCTCGAAATCAGAATAACCGATGCTGGAGAACTGGAGAACCGCGTCGGAAGGGACCTCGATCGAGTAGTTTCCGTCAAGGTCGGTGATGACACCGTTGGACGGATTGCCTTTTTCGACAACCGCGGCTCCGATTACGGAGAGGCCGCTCGAATCACTGACTTTGCCGCTTACGCGAACAACCTCCTGGGGAGGGGCGAAAGTTGATGCGCTGAAGAGCAAAGAGACGAACACCGTCAGCAAAGAGAACGCTGAACGGCTGAGATTGTTAGTCATTTTCATCAGCTGATGTGGTTAAAAAATTATTGGTTATATCAAATATTTCCAAATATAATAAAGAATGTTAAGAAATGACATCGCAATAGGTAAAAATTTTACCATTATACATAAAAAAGGCGGAACCCGGAAAGGGCCCCGCCTCAATCATAGTCTCTGACTGACGACTAGAAATAATACCTCACGCCGAAAGCGAATGCCGCCCAGCCGAAATTGAAGCCGCTGCCGAAGTTGATCGCAGGCCTCCAGTCGAGGGAAAGATTGACGGGAGCGCCCGGAATATTGTATTCGGCGCCGATCTGCCCTACAATCGCGGCAAGAAGATTCGCATAGGCCTTGTTGTCGCCATCCCTGTAAGTGAAGCATCCGAGAGAGGCGCCGGGTCCTCCGTAAAAATTGAAGTCACCGGCAGAAGCGATGTGGAAGTCATAAACTCCGGTGACAGCTATCCCGTTGCCCATGATTCCCAGATCAGCCTCAATGAAATTCATGCCTCCGAGATAGTGCTGATATGAAATTTCAGCTCCGTTGGCAACACGTAAACCGACAGCCTTGGGCTGCGCGCTTGCCGCAACTGAAAACACCAGAGCGGCGGCAATGATCGCAATGAACTTTTTCATGACAAAAAACAAATTGAATTAAACCATACCTGAAAAACCGAGAAAGGCCATCGCCATGATACTGACGGTGATCAGCGCTATGGGAAGTCCTTTGAACGCCTTGGGCACGCTGTTGAGCGCAAGGTGTTCGCGCAGACCGGCGAACAGACACATTGCGAGTCCATAGCCGAGAGAAGTGGCGAGCGCATACACGGTAGACTCGCCGAGGTTCAGCAGATGTGCGGTGCCGCCGAAGGCGAATTCCTTGGTCACGACGGTGATCGCGACACCGAGCACGGCACAGTTGGTGGTGATCAGCGGCAGGAAGATTCCCAGCGCCTGATAGAGCGAGGGACTGGTCTTCTTGAGCACGATCTCGACCATCTGAACCAGGGCGGCTATCACGAGAATGAAGGAAATGGTCTGCAGGAACTCAAGCCCGAAAGGCGACAGCACATAGCTGTTGAGCAGATAGGTGACCACCGTGGCGAGAGTGATCACGAAGCATACGGCACCCGACATTCCGGCAGCCGTGGAAAGCTTGTTCGACACGCCCAGGAACGGACAGATGCCGAGGAACTGGGCCAGCAGGATATTGTTTACGAATATCGCCGATATTATGATAAGCAAATACTCTCCCATGGTTCATTACTTTTTAGCGAGGAACTTGTTGAACAGCACCATCAGGTAGCCCAGCACGAGGAAAGCTCCCGGAGCCATCACGAAGGCCAGGATTCCGTCGCCGGCGATGAATTTCCATCCGAACACGGATCCGTTGCCGAGAATCTCGCGCACGATTCCTATCACCGTGAGCGACATAGTGAAGCCTATGCCGATTCCGAGGCCGTCGAGTGCCGAATCCACGACGCTGTTCTTGTTTGCGAAGGCCTCGGCGCGACCGAGCACTATGCAGTTCACGACGATGAGCGGGATGAACAGGCCCAGCGTCTCATAGACGGCCGGCACGAACGCCTGCATCAGGAACTGGAGCACGGTCACGAAAGTCGCGATGATCACGATGTAGACCGGAATGCGAACCTTGTCGGGAACAACCGGAGCGACAAGCGAAATCACCATATTGCTCAGAATCAGCACGAACATCGTGGCGAGCCCCATCTCCAGGCCGTTCATGGCCGAAGTCGTGGTCGCAAGAGTCGGACACATTCCCAGAACCAGGGAGAATGTCGGGTTATCCTTTACAAAACCCTTGGTTATCAATGATATCTTACTCATTTTCCTGTCCTCCTTCATTAGCGGTAAGCGTTTCGTATACCTTGACGGCGTTGGACACGGCCAGAGAATAGGCTCTGGAGGTGATGGTAGACGCCGTGATGGCATCCACGTCACCGCCGTCCTTCTTCACCGTCAGCGACTTCACCGAAGGATCCCAGCCTTTGAACTGGTTGATGAAATTCTCGTCGGTCTGGCACTTGGCGCCGAGACCGGGGGTCTCGCTCTGCGAGAGCACCGTGGTGTTGTGGATTATTCCGTCCTCGGTGATGCCGACCATCACTGTCACGGGACCGCTGAACCCGTTGGATGCCGAAATCACAGCGTATCCGGCACCCTCGGCCCTATAATAGGGATACGCGGTTCCGTCCACGGTCACAGTGTCAGCCACAGCGTTTCCGCTGAACGGAGGAAGCACCTTGGCTATCGACGCATTCGTCTTGGCCACCTGCGCCGCCTCGATAGGCTCGGCCGTTATCGCGTACGCGCCTGCAAGCACCGCCGAGCACACGAGGCAGACGCCCGACAGGCAGAGCACCATGTTGCGAAGTGTGGATTTTGCTGCCATGGTTTAGTTCCTCCCGTATTTTTTCTGGTGGAACCACTTGTTGAGCAGAGGAACCACGCAGTTCATTATCAATATTGCGAACGACATTCCCTCGGGATATGAGCCGAAATAGCGTATCATCATCACGATGAAGCCGATGCCGATTCCGTAGATGATTCCGCCCGTGCGGCTCATCGGTGAGGTCACATAGTCGGTGGCCATGAAGCAGGCTCCGAGAATCACGCCTCCCGTCTTGAGGTTGAACAGAACTCCTGTGTACGACGCCGGATCGATGGAATTGAATATCAGAGCTATCACCGCTATCGTGGCGAAAATGCTCAGAGGTATCCAGATCTTCACGACCTTGCGCACGAGCAGGTAGCCGAAGCCGAGCAGCAGCGCAATCGCCGAAATCTCACCGGCGGAGCCGCCGATGTCGGTCAGCAGGGTCTGCCAGGTGTAGCCGTTCGCCTGCATGAAGTCGGGTATGCTCGATCCGGACAGCAGAGCCTCCTTGAGGGCGCTCAGCGGGGTTGAGCCCGACACGGCGTCCACGCTCTTCACGAAACCTGAAGGCATGGTCCAGTCGGTCATATAGGTCGGGAACGAAATCAGCAGGAACACACGTCCGGTGATAGCGGGGTTGAACACGTTCTGTCCGAGTCCGCCGAATGTCATCTTGGCGACCCCTATGGCCACGAGAGCTCCGATGAACACGATCCACCACGGTGTCGTCGCCGGCAGGTTCATCGCAAGCAGCAGACCGGTGACCACCGCGGAAAGATCCCCTATCGTCGACGGACGGCGGAGCAGCCATTTCGTGATCGCCCACTCGATGAGCACGCAGGAGGCGACGCTCACGCCGAGCACCAGCAGTTCGCTCCAGCCGTAGAAGACCACGGACACGAGTATCGCCGGGGCCAGCGCGATGATCACGTCCCTCATAATCACCGAGGTGGAAGTCCTGGCATGTATATGCGGAGACGGTGAAACTAATAACTTATCCATATTCATAACCTATTTTACAGCCTCGGCGGCAGCCTTCACGGCGGCTGCGCGCGCACGGATTATACCCATTACCTGGCCCTTCGCCTGACGGATGTTGTCAAGCAGGGGGATGTATGCGGGGCAGCTGTACAGACAGCAGCCGCACTCTATGCAGTCCTGAACCGCGTTCTTCTCGAGACCATCCATGTCTCCGGCCTTGTAGAGACGGTTGAGCAGGAAAGGCTCAAGACCCATCGGGCAGGCGTCGGAACATTTTCCGCAGCGTATGCAGTTGCTCTGCGGTCTGCGTTTCGTAGACTCTTCGCTCAGGTAGAGAATGGACGAAGACCCCTTTACCGTGGTCGCGTCGGTGTTGCTGATGGCCTTTCCCATCATCGGTCCGCCGCTGATCAGCTTGGCGGCGCCTTCGGGAATCCCTCCGGCCTGTTCGATGATGAACGAGAGCGGGGTGCCTATGCGGAACAGATAGTTGTGCTGCCTCTCCACCGGCAGACAGTCGCCGGTCACGGTCAGAGTGTTGGTGACCAGAGGCTTGTTCTTCTGGACAGCCTCATAGACCGCGAGCGCCGTGGCGACGTTCTGCACGACCGCGCCCGCGTCGATCGGCAGGCAGCCGGAACGCACCTGACGGTGCAGGACAGCGTCGATCAGCTGCTTCTCCCCTCCCTGCGGGTAGCGCTTCTTGAGAGAAAGCACCTGCATGTCAGGATATCCGAGTTTCGCGACCGAAGCTTTCAGGGCCTCTATCGCCTCGGGCTTGTTCTCCTCGACTCCTATCACGCAGCGGCATCCGAGGACTTTCTGCATCAGTGCCGCACCGACCACGATCTCGTCGGGGCTCTCCACCATTATGCGGTAGTCGCTGGTCAGATAGGGCTCGCACTCGGCACCGTTGATTATCAGGCAGTCCGCGACCTTGCCGGGAGCGGGATTCAGCTTCACGTGCGTGGGGAAGGTCGCGCCTCCGAGTCCGACCACGCCGCCGGCCTTGATCTTCTCGAGAATCACGGCCTTGTCGGAGGGGATCTCGGTCACGAGCTTGTCAGAGAGGTCTATGCCCTCGGCCCACTCGTCGCCCTCGACGGCAATCTCGATATGAGGCACCGGCTTTCCGGCCAGATCCTTGCGGCTGACTATGCCCCTGACCGTTCCGGAAACCGGAGAATGGATGAAAGCCGACACGAATCCGCCGGGTTCGGCGATCACCTGTCCGGCCTTCACCTTGTCACCCGCGGCCACCACGGGCTTCGCGGGAGCTCCTATATGCTGGGCTACCGACACATACACTGTCTGAGGCAGCGGAAGCGTCTCGATGGCGCATTCCCTCGAAATCTTGTTGTCATGAGGGTGGACGCCTCCTATTCTGAAAGTAATCTTACTCATTTGCAGCCTCCTTCTTTTCTGATTTGTCTGTCTGGCCGGCAGGCTTGGGCGCTGACTCCGCGGACGGGGCAGGCTTGGGCGCAACGGCCGGCTTCGGAGCGGCAGGCTTGGCCGGAAGCACAGGGAAGTTCACGGCATGTATCGCCCCAGTCGGGCACTCGGCCACGCACTTCTTGCAGAGCTTGCACTTCGTGAAATCTATGTACGCCAGATTGTTCTCCACGGTTATCGCACCGTGCGGGCAGACCTTGGCGCACTTGCCGCAGCCTATGCAGGCCGCGGAGCAGGCCTTGCGGGCGACGCCGCCCTTATCCTGATTGACGCAGCTGACAAAGACACGCATCGAGCGGGGACCCTTGTTCCGCAGTTCGATAATCCCCTTGGGGCAGGCTTTCACACATGCGCCGCAGGCAGTGCACTTGCTTTCGTCAACGACCGGAAGACCGGTTTCAGGATCCATGGAGATGGCGCCGAACTGGCAGGCCTCGACACAGTCGCCGCAGCCGAGACAGCCGTACGCGCAACCGGTGTCGCCGCTGTAGAGCGCCGCCTTTACCTTGCAGGACTGCACCCCGTCGTAGACATTGGTCTTCGGCCTGTTCGCGCAGCTTCCGTTGCAGCGGACCACGGCCACCCTCGGGGCATGGGCCTTGACTTCATAGCCGAGAATGCCGGCCACCTTCTTCATCACATTGTCACCTCCGACAGGACAGTACATGCTGTCGAGGTCCGGCGCCTTGACTGCTGCGTCGGCAAAGGCGCGACAGCCGGCGAATCCGCATCCGCCGCAGTTCGCACCGGGCATCACCTTCTCCACCTCATCGATACGCGGGTCTTCCTCGACCTTGAACTTCTTGGCCACCCAGAAGAGGACAAGCGCAAGGACCAGGCCTACGAGCGTAAGGATCACGATGGTCAGGACAATAGTGTTTGTCATTATTTCTTGATGTTAAATATATATTCATTCCTTAGTCTGCCCCGCAAGAGCCACAGGCAGAAATAGTACACGGCCACGGCGGCCAGACCGGCCAGACCGGCCTGCAGTTCGCCCGCGCCGGCGGTCAGCGCCGCAAGCAGCACGGCCACCAATATGATGAGGGGCAGGGTGTATGCAAGCAGCACGGCCTTGTGGCCCATCGTCGCCTTCAGAACGACTTCGACTTCGTCGCCGGGCCGGAAATCGGACCATCCGGAAGTCGGGATCTCGATGCGCTTCACCTTGGACTCACCCAGCGAGCAGAAGCCCTTGGCATGACATGCGCCGCAAGCCGACTCGGAGACAATCTCCACCGTCGTGACCTCGGGAGTCACGCTCAGGACCCGGCCTCTATGCGATATTTCACTATTCGAACTCATTGCTGTTCATCGCTGATTCCACAGGCATGTTCGCGGCACGGATGTCGAGAGTGTCGTCATCTTCCACGAATCTGACCTGATTGCCCTTGAAACGCATCGATATGTCGGTCGTCTGGCCGTTTCGGTGCTTGGCTATGATGATCTGGGTCTTCTCCTTCTCCTCCTCGCTCTCGCTGAGCCCGACGAAGTCCGGACGGTGTATGAATATCACGAGGTCGGCGTCCTGCTCTATTGAACCGGATTCGCGCAAATCCGAAAGCTGGGGCTTGCCTCCGCCGCCCATCCTGCTCTCGGCCATACGCCTGAGCTGCGAAAGCGCGATGATGGGCACGTTCAGCTCCTTCGCCGTGGCCTTGAGGGTGCGGGATATGGCCGCCACCTCCTGCTCGCGCATTCCGCGCAGCTCGGGAGGGCCCTGCATGAGCTGAAGATAATCGACGATGATGAGCCTGACACCCTTGTTCTTGACAAGATTCTTCGCCTTGGTCCTGAACTCCATTATCGGAAGGCTCGGGGTGTCGTCTATATAGAGAGGGGCCTTGGACAGATCCCTGATCTTGTATTCGAGCTGCTCCCACTCATAGCTCTCGAGTCTGGCGCCGCCCTTGATCTTGTCGGCGTCCAGTCCGGACTCGGCGATCATCAGACGCGTGGCGAGCTGGATGACGGGCATTTCAAGCGAGAAGAAGGCCACCGGCATGTGGTGCTCCACCGCAGCGTTGCGGGCGATGTTGAGCGAGAAGGCCGTCTTTCCGACCGACGGACGGGCGGCCAGGATGATAAGGTCGGAAGGCTGCCAGCCCATGGTGATGCGGTCTATGCTCACATAGCCCGAAGGCACTCCGCTGAGTCCGCCGCAGGTCTGCATCTCCTCGATACGCTTCATCGCGCTGTTGATCGCGCTGCCGATGTCGGTGACTTCGTTGCGCACATTGGTCTGAATCGCGTCGAAGATGCGGGTCTGCGCCTTGTCTATCAGGTCGTCGACCTTCACGGACTCGTCGTAGGCATCCTTCAGATTGTCGTAGGAGGCGGTGATGATGTCGCGCTGGATGGTCTTCTGCTTCAGCAGCTTGATATAGTACTCTATATGAGCCACCGAGCCGACCTTCTCGGAAAGATTCGCGAGCGCCACCGCACCGCCGACCGCCTCCAGATTGCCCAGAGCCTTGAGCTTGGCGGTCACGGTGATGATGTCCACTGACGTGTGCTCGTTGACCAGGGCGCACATCGCCTCGTAGATCATCTTGTGCTTCGGATCATAGAAACAAGGAAGCGTGAGCTCCTCCATGGCCTGGTCGACGCACATGGGCTCAAGGAGCATGGCGCCCAGCACAGCCTCCTCGACATCGGGAGCCTGGGGCGGCTTGTTGCCCATCTCAAGGCCTATGGCCTCAAGATCGGCGGACTGCTCCTTCTTTCTCGGGCTTCTTGTCTTCTGAACCGGCATTAAATATCAGGATTGACGATGATTCTGCCGCAATGTTCGCAGATCACCAGCTTCTTTCCCGAAGCTATGTCAATGAGCCTCTGCGGAGTGATGGTATGGAAACATCCGCCGCAGGCGTTGCCGTAGGTTCCGTCCTCGTTCCTGGGGAACAGCGTGACGACGGCAAGATGGTTGTGGGTGCTGTTGCGTATGCGCTCGTACGCGCTTATCGTCCTCTCGTCGAGCTTGGACGTGAAAGTACTGCGCCTTTCCTCGAGCGTCTTCTCCTCCTTGGCGGTAGATTCCACGATGCCGGCGAGCTCGTTCTTCTTGGCTTCGAGGTCGGACTCCCGTATGGTGATGGCGTCGTTTATCCTGTCGAGGTCGGCCTTGCAGTCCTCGATCGCTGCGCGGGCCTCATTGATATTCTTCTCCGCGATGGCCTTGAGCAGCTCCTGGTTCTCGATTTCCTTGTTGATGGAGTCGAATTCGCGGCTGTTCGTGATGTTGCCAAGCTGGCTGCGGTATTTCTCCGTCTCCTGGACAAGCTCGTCAATCTGCTGCTTGTTCTCCTCGATGCTCTGGTTATAGCCCTCGATCATCTGCTCGGTGCGGGCGTAGCGGGCCTTCTGGTTGTCCAGCTCCCCCTCAAGTTCGGCGACCTCCTCGGGAAGCTCGCCCCTGAGCTGCACCAGCTTGTCTATTTCCATATCGGTCGCCTGAAGCTCATAGAGCATTTTCAGTTTCTCCTGTGCGGCCTGCTCGTTCTCCGCGAAATTCTTCCGCAGGGACACAAAGGTTTCGCGCTCGTCGATGGGAGTCACGACCTTGGTCGTTTTCTTGGTAGTAGCCATATTATTCTATAGAATGTTTATTCAGCCAAATGTCGCATCCAGCGAATGCGAACTGCAAAGTTAGGAATTTTTTTTGATTTCTTCGAGGCGCGAGCGGATGTTTTTAAGGCGCTCAAGGGTCTTCACCCTGTTGTCCACGGCAGCCCTGTCGGCCGTCAGCTGCCGTTCCGCGCCCTTGAGCGTCATCCCCTTGACTCTGACCAGATAATGAATCTGCTTCAGGGCCTCCAGGTCGGACGCCGTGAACAGTCTGTTGCCCTTGTTGTTGCGCCCGGGCTTCACGAGTCCCGGGAACGCCTTGGCCCACGAGCGCACCAGAGGGACAGTCTCCCCGAGGATGGCCGCGACCTCGCCTATGGTCCAGAAAAGTTTCTCAGTACCCATCAGTCCATCGATTGTTGAGTGTTAGCCGACATGTAGAGCATGTTCGCATATTCCGCGGGTCCCACGGAACCGAAGAAATAATTCACAGGATCGAGGGTGCGGCCGTCAAGGCGGAGCTCGTAGTGCAGGTGCGGAGCGAACGAGCGGCCGCTCATGCCGACCGTGCCTATCTGCTGTCCGGCCTTAACTGTCTGCCCGGCGCGCACCCCGCGGCTCTCAAGATGAGAGTAGACGGTGACATAGCCCCCGGCATGGCGTATCTCCACCGAGTTGCCGGATTTCTTCGTCGAACCCGAAGAAACCACCTCCCCGTCGGCAGCGGCGTACACGGGAGTTCCGCGCAGGACTATGAAATCCAGCCCCTCATGCCACACGTACGCCTTGAAGAACGGGTCCAGCCGGCTGCCTATGGAGGCTCCCGTCTGGGGGAACGACACGTCCCGCAGCGGCAGCTTCATCGGCGGACGGACAAGCGAGCTGTCTTCAAGCGCCTCGAATATCTTCACGAAGGCGGCGTCCACGTCCGAGGCCAGACGCAGCAGGCTGTCGGCTTTGTCACGGGCATACGAAGTCAGCCGCTCGTCCGGTATGGTGTCGCTCGCGAACAGGAAGTCCAGACGGCCGGTAGGATCCAGATCAGGCGCGCTCGTATGGAAGACCTGCTCGTATATCTCGTTGTCCTTGTGCTGCAGCCCGGCGACCGCGTCCCTTATCAGCTCGGCCTTGGGAGCCAGATCGGGATACAGGCGCTCATACATCCTTATCTCGCGCCGCAGGGCCCTCTCGGTGTCGGTGCTGAAGAAAATCGCGAACACCGCATACGCCAGCACGGCCGCGGCAAGAGTCGCCGCCAGATATCCGGACACGAAGGATACGGCCCTGCCCACATCGCGCCGCACCTTCCTGAAGCTGAAGCTGCGGCTGTCGAACTCGATGACCTTGCGGTCGCTGCGTCTGCTATTTCCCGCCATCTTCCGCCCTCCCCCTGCGCAGCAGCTCCATGGTGCTGGTCGTGTGTGAACTGATGTATTCCTCCCTGCGCCGGTTGACCATCGCGCGGTACTCCTCCACGGGCATGTTGATGTCCATGTAGTTCATCGGGTTCACGCGTCCGCCCATATAGATGACCTCGTAATGCAGGTGGGGACCCGTGGACTTCCCGGTATTCCCGACCGTCCCGATGCGGTCGCCGCGATGCACTTTCATGCCTTCCGCGACTTCTATGGTGTTGAGATGGGCGTAGCGCGTCTCGTAGCCGTAGCCGTGGTCCAGCAATATCTCGTTGCCGTATCCGCGGTACTGGAAGGTTGTCTTCTCCACCACGGCGTCACCCGTGGCATACACCGGATTGCCCACCGTCGAAGCGAAATCCTGCCCCTGGTGACGGCGGCTGTCGCCGTAGATCGGATCAGTCCTATAGCCGAAGCGGCTTGAAAGGTAGAAGGTGCCCGGCTGCGGAAGTATCGGCGGCACGTTGGGCACGCAGGACATCATGTCCCCCGACCGGGCCGCCACCTGGGACACCTCGTCGAGAGACTTGCTGTTCACGTAGACCCTCTT
>DVLC01000123.1 GCA_018715685.1 Candidatus Cryptobacteroides merdipullorum | reverse complement strand
GTAAGCTGCTGGTCATCAGCAGGCATAGGAGGCAGACGACGTGACAATCCGGACTGTGAACCCATTGATGAACTCATCAGGAAGTAGCACAGAAGCAGGAATGCGATGTCTGCTGTTGAGGTCGAGTTGATTCCCGGTGTTTTTTTGCTGGACATAAGCTATTTCCTGTTATTGATGGACAAACGGATCTCTCCCACTACGATGGCCGCAACGGTGAGGCCGGCGAGGAGATAGATGAGGTTGAGGACAGTATCGGTGAGCTTGAGCGTTGATGCTGCGTCATCCCTTCCGGGGATTGCGCTGCCTGAAGCGATGAAGTATGCCACCAGGCAGACTATGGCCAGTGCGACTACTCCGAGAACCACTGTAAGCAGGCTCTTCGGATTGTCCTTGGCCAGTACGATGCCTCCGATGATCACCCATGCTACGAGAGCGATACCGATAAGCACGTATGCATAGTAGAGCATCACGTCAATCGGCTGGCCGTCATTGGTCGTGAAGCCTACGACGAAGCCCCAGATCGCCAATGCGAAGCCGATTACCAGAAGCGCTACCATGCTCCAAGTGAATATCTTGTTAAGTTTCATAATTGTCTGCTAATCGCTGAATGCCTTTATTTCTTCTCTGAATACTTGGTGAGTACATCAACGAGGGTGATTGATGAGTCCTCCATGTCGATGGTGATGGAGTCAATCTTTGAGATGATGTAGTTGTAGAACACCTGAAGAATCATGGCGACGATCAAACCGCCCACGGTGGTGATCAAGGCGACTTTCATACCTCCCGCAACGACGTTAGGTGAGATGTCACCTGCAGCCTGGATGGCGTCGAACGCCTGGATCATTCCGACTACGGTTCCGAGGAATCCGAGGGAAGGAGCAAGGGCGATGAACAGTGAAATCCATGAAAGTCCGCTTTCCATCTCGCTCATCTGAACTGAACCATAGGAAACGACGGTCTTCTCTACGACGTCAACTCCCTGATCGTAGCGGAGCAGTCCCTGATAGAAGATGCTGGCCACGGGTCCGCGGGTGTCGCGGCAAACCTTCTTGGCCTCCTCGATGCCTCCCTTGGCGAGAGCGGCCTCAACCTGAGCGACGAGCTTCTTGGTGTTGGTCTTTGAGAAGGTGAGATAGAGGATGCGCTCGATGCAGAGTGCGAGACCGAGGATCAAGCAGAGGGCGATCATGGTCATGAAGCCGGGACCACCGTCGATGAACTGGGTCTTGAGAGCCTGGTGAAGGGGAACTTCGGGAGCCGCTGCGGTGAGGTCAGCAAGGCTGGTGGGTTCGCTGGCGGCAGGAGCTGCTGCGGTTGTCTCAGTTGCTGCAGGAGCCTCGTCCTGAGCAGAAGCGACGTTGGCAGAGAAAGCCATTACTCCGGCAACTGCCAAAAACACAAGAAACTTTTTCATAATGATTTTTAATAATGTATTATTAGTTGTAATATTATTGGCATTCAAAACCGGTGCAATTTAATAATAATATTTCATTTGACAATACTTATTTTGATATTTCACCTTTCAGGTTGCGTTCGAGAAGCTGCTTGACCCGCCCGTTGTCCATGTAGTTGCCCATCAGGTAGAACAGTTTTCCGAGCGCGCTCTCGGTCGTGATGTCGTGTCCGGAAATCACCCCGGCGTCCTTCAGACTGCGGCCTGTCTCGTAGAGGTCCATGTCCACGTCTCCGCTCAGGCACTGGGTCACGTTCAGCAGTATCTTTCCGCGCGAGGCGGCCTCCCTGACGATCTGGATGAACCAGGGCTTTGAAATCGCGTTGCCGGAGCCGTAGGTCTCGAGTATGACAGCCCTTGTTCCGGGACCGAGCAGTATGTCGCTGACGGCCTGCTCCGTGATTCCCGGGTGTAGCTTGAGTATCGAGACTCTGGTGTCGAGCTCGTCGTGTATGCTCAGGCTCTTCTTCCTGTCGGCCGGATAGTGGATGAAGCCGTTGTTGTACTTGATGTTGATTCCTGCGGTGGCGAGCGGCGGATAGTTCGGCGAACTGAACGCGTCGAAGCCCGTGGCGTTGACCTTGGTGCTCCTGTTGCCCCTGAAAAGCTGCGAGTTGAAGCAGATGCAGACTTCCGGCACCACCGCACAGCCGTAGGAATCCTTGGCCGCGGCGATCTCCACGGCCGATATGATGTTCTCCTTGCCGTCGGTGCGCGGCCTGCCTATCGGGAGCTGGCTGCCCGTGAATATCACCGGCTTGCAGAGATTGTCGAGCATGAAGCTCATCGCGGACGCGCTGTATGCCATGGTGTCGGTGCCGTGCAGAATCACGAATCCGTCGTATTTCTCGTACTTCTCCTGGATGAGCCTGGCCAACGCCTGCCAGAGCGAAGGCTCCACATTGGACGAATCTATGAGCGGCGAGAAGGTGTATGAGTCTATCGTGAGGCCGAACTTGCGCAGCTCCGGGACTTCCTCCAGCAGGCTGCTGAAGTCGAACGGCTTGAGAGTGCCGTCGGCCGGGTCCTCCTTCATGCCTATGGTGCCTCCGGTGTAGATCAGCAGCACCGAGGAGGTCTTCGATGACTTGTCCCTGAAAATATTGAAATTCATAGCGAGAATAATTTTCGTGCGTTGGCGCTGGTGGCGGCCGCCACGGTCTCCAGGGCGTTCCCCGTCAGTCGGGCGACTTCCGCGGCGATCAGCGGTATGTATGCGCTTTCGTTCCTCTCCCCTCTGTGCGGCACGGGCGTGAGATATGGTGCGTCGGTCTCCAGCAGAATGCGGTCGAGCGGGTAGCGGTGCAGCTCCCCGGCAATGGCGGCCTTTTTGAAAGTCACGACTCCGCCTATGCCCGCATACCAGTCGCCGCAGCGGCCGATTCTGCTGAATGTCTCCAGGCTGCCGCTCCAGGCGTGCAGGTTCCCGCGGAGATGCAGGTGCCGGCAGTCTTCGATTATTTCGATGAAATCCCCAGTGGCGTCGCGCAGGTGTATGTTCACCGGCAGATCCCAACGTGCCGCGAGCTCCAGCTGTACGCGCAGGGCTTCCTTCTGCTGCCGCGCGAACTCCTTTCCGTAATGATAGTCCAGCCCTATCTCCCCGACGGCCACGGCTTCGGGGGTGTAGGCCGCCTCAAGCGCGTCGATCTCGTCCCTCCAGTCCTCGCGGACGGAGCCGGGGTACAGCCCGAGCATGTGCCGGAGAGTTCCGGGATGCCTTGCCGTCAGAGCGAGCATCCTGCCCCTTTCGTGCGAATCGATGTCGGCCTGGAGCATGACGCTCACTCCGGCATCGAGCGCGCGGCCTATGACTTCGTCCTCGCAGCCGTCGAATGCGGCGTCGAAGGTATGGGTGTGGGTGTCGATAAACTCCATATTTTACAAAATTAAACAAAATCGGGGTTCGTTGTACATCTCTGAAGCATATCCGTGCGTACGAGCCCGGCGCTTTCGAGCAGTCCTGCCAGGCGGGCGATTTCTGGGTACGGGAAGCCGGTGAGAGTGCAGAGCTCGTCATAGCTGACTCCCGGCCGCCTGCGGACCAGGGCATGCAGGCGGATCAGGCATTCGATGTCCGCTTCCGGCACGTTCCCGGAGAATGTGCGCCTTATGATTTCGTCCGGCCTGCTCCGTTTCCTCCGGATGTTCCCGAGCCCGAGCGCTTCCGCCAGAGCTTCCGGGGAGGTCACGGGCTCCGCTATCTTTTCCGCGAGCAACCGGTTGCAGCCTGACGAGCGGATGTCGTCGATGCGTCCCGGAAGGACATACACGCTCCTGCCATAGCCCGCCGCGAGCCTCGCGGTCATCATTCCTCCGCCTCTGACCTTTGATTCTATAAGCACGGTGGCGTCGGACAGCCCTGCGATTATTCGGTTGCGGCGCAGGAAAACATGAGGCATGGGCAGAGTGCCGGGAGGGTAGTCGGTGACCACCGCGCTTTCCGGAGAGACGGCCATCCTTCCGGCGATGAGGGCGTGCCGGCGTGGGTACATGTCGTCGATGCCGACGGGACTCACCCCTATTGTCGGCAGTGAATGCTCCAGAGCGGCGAGATGGGCGGTGATGTCCACGCCGATGGCGAGGCCGCTGACTATCACCGGGGGACTCCCGGTTTCCGCGAGGGCGGCGACGATGCGTGCACACCAGTCTTTTCCGTAGGCGCTCACGTCCCTTGTTCCGACTATCGCGACCGAGGGCCGGCGGTTGAACAGCAGCCCGGGAGGGGTGGATCCGCGTATATACAGCAGAACCGGGGCGTCGGGGCATTCAAGCAGCAGCTTTGGATAGGCTTCGTCGCCGATACACACGAACGAGCAGCCCTGCGAGCTCAGCTTCTCGTAGGTTTCCGCCGCGGCGTCGAGACAGCCGCGGGACACCCGGCCTCGGAATCTGCTTCCGGGGCCGAAGAGCGTGAAAAGTTCTTTGCTGGAAAGTTCGAACAAGGCGCAGGTGGAGCCGAGGGCCGAGATTATGTTCCGGGCTAGCTGCGGCTCCTGTCCGAAAATGTCATTCAGCGCTATCGCGCCGATGACGTTGAGAGTCTCTTTGTCCATCTTTCATAGTTCAAGTCAGGACAAAGATACGCAAAATCCTTATACGATCAGCAGCGCGTCGCCGTAAGGCCCGAAGAGATAGTCGCCTTTCAGGGCCTCTTCGTAGGCCTTCATCACATTCTCGTAGCCGCCGAAAGCCGCCACGGTCATCAGCATCGTGGACTGCGGCAGGTGGAAGTTGGAGACTATGGCGTCGGGAACCGAGAAGTCGTAGGGCGGGAAGATGAACTTGTTGGTCCATGAGTCGTTGGGCCTGACCTCGTTCTCTGTGGTGACGTAGGTCTCGAGCGCGCGGATGACAGTGATGCCGACGGCGCACAGCTTGTGCCCTGACCTCTTGGTGGAGTTGATCTCTTCGGCTGCCTGTTCGCTGATTATGAACCTCTCGCCGTCCATCTTGTGCTTGGACAGGTCCTCGACATCGACCTTCCTGAAATGGCCTATGCCCATGTGGACGGTGATGAAAGTTTTCTCGATGTCCTTGAGAATCATTCTGTTGAAGAGCTCGCGGCTGAAGTGCAGGCCGGCCGCGGGGGCTGATACGGCGCCTTCGTTCTTCGCGAAGATGGTCTGGAACTCCTCGGCGTCCTTCTCGTCAGGCTCGGCCTTCACCCATTCGGGCACGGGGGTCTTGCCGAGGCTGAACAGCGCTTCCTTGAACTGGTCGTAGGGGCCGTCGTAGAGAAAGCGCAGGGTGCGGCCGCGGGAGGTCGTGTTGTCGATGACCTCGGCCACCATGCTGTCGTCGTCGCCGAAGTACAGCTTGTTTCCTATCCTTATCTTGCGGGCCGGGTCGACGATCACGTCCCAGAGCCTCTGCTCGCGGTTGAGCTCCCTGAGCAGGAACACCATGATGTCGGCTCCGGTCTTCTCCTTCTTGCCGAGCAGTCTCGCGGGGAACACCTTGGTGTCGTTGAGCACGAAGCGGTCTCCCTTTCCGAAATAGTCTATTATGTCCTTGAACCTGCGGTGCTCGATCTCTCCGCTGTCCTTGTGAAGGACCATCAGCCTGCACTCGTCTCTCCACTGTATTCTGCCGTTCACTTCCGGCTGCAGTTCCGTCGCTATCTTCTCCTTGGGCAGGTTGAAATTGAATTGTGAAAGTTTCATGATGGTTTCAGTATCGCAATACTTTAATTATACGGTGACTGACATGGAAAAGTTTCAGCGGAATCCGAAATTGTTTCATTTTTTCAGACTTTCGCCTCGCGGAAGACTTCCTGGATCGAGGGGTATGTGTTCTTGAGGAAGGGCGGCAGGCTGGATCTGGCGACCCAGGCGGCCTTGCTGATGTCCTCCTCGCGCTGCGGAGTCAGATCCACGGGGTCGGTGTAGAGCATGTTGTACCACCAGGTGTGCTTGAGGTGCCACAGTCCGGCCCTGAAGTAGCAGTGGTCGGTCACGCAGATCAGTCCGCCGAGCTCGAGCTGGTCGACCCCGGTCTCCTCGCGCACCTCCCTGATGGCCGTGACCCTGATGTCCTCACCGTGCTCCCTGTGTCCCTTGGGAAGATCCCAGAGTCCGTTCCTGCTGATCAGCAGATAGTCGCCCCTGCGGTTGGACACCAGTCCTCCGGCGGCGTCGACTTCCTTGAACTCGGCGCAGACCCTGCGGTACATCCATTCGGTGTCCTCGGTGGGGATGTATATCCGCGAAAGCGATTCCGAGGCCTCGAACATGGCCACGAGGGTATGTATGTTTATCTGTTCGCCTATGTGGAATTCGATCGAGTTGGGGTCGGCGAGGGCCTGGTCGGCCGGGTCGCAGATAATGATGCAGCGCTTCTCGAAATATATCCTGTGCATAAGGAATTTTGCTATCTTTGTGTGATTGCAAATGTAGCAATTATAGCTGATTTATGACAACACACTATTCAAGCAAGCATGGTCTGGTGGCGCGGCGTCCCGAAGAACTCTACATGGTCTTCTGCGACATGCGCAATTTCTCGAAGCTCGTCCCCGGAAAGGTCGAGGCCGAGGTGAGCGCCGACTACGACAACCTGTGCGTGACCGTGCAGGGTTTCAAGATAGGAGTCAGGGTCGACGACCGTGAGCCCTACAGGCTCATCAGGCTCAGCAGCGCGGATTCCCCGGTGGAGTTCGTGGCGGTCATGCATTTCGAACCGTCCGACGTTGCCGGAAAGACGGATTTCTCCGTCGAGATAGACGCGAACCTCAATCTGATGATGCGTTCCCTGCTCGGTTCGAAGATACAGCAGGGACTTGACAAGATGGTGGACGGGCTGGTGGCCGTGTCGGAAGGCAGGATGCCGGACATTCCGGAAGAATTCCGCAGATGATTCCGGTTTCCGTCAGACTCAATCCTTTCAAGGCGCAGGGAGTGGATCTCCCGATTCTCGAGGGCTCGTCGCCTGTCCCGTGGTCGCCGTACGGCCGTATTCTGACCGAACGTCCGGTGTTCACGCTCCATCCGCTCTTCCATGCGGGGTGTTATTATGTGCAGGACAGCTCCGCGATGTTCGTGGGGCATGTGTTCAGGAAATTCCTGCCTTCGCTCCGCCCCGGGGCGAAGGTTCTGGATCTGTGCGCGGCTCCCGGCGGGAAGACCACGGACCTTGCGGCATCGCTCAGGGAGAGCTTCGGGGATGACTACCTGCTCGTCAGCAATGAGGTGATGAAGGACAGGGTGAGGGTCCTTGATGACAATGTGGCCCGCTGGGGCGACCCCAATGTCGCTGTGACCAGCGTGGATCCCGCCGCCTTCGCGCGGCTCGGAGGATTCTTCGATGTCATCGTGGCCGATGTCCCGTGCAGCGGAGAGGGCATGTTCCGCAAGGATGCGAAGGCCGAGGAACAGTGGAGTCCGGAACTGGTGAGGATGTGCGCCGCGAGGCAGAAGAGGATACTTGCCGACGTCTGGCCTGCGCTGAAGGACGGCGGAGTGCTCGTCTACAGCACCTGCACCTACGAAGAGGCTGAGAATGACGACAATCTCGAATGGGCGGCTCAGGAGCTCGGAGGACGGATTGTCCCTCCCGGGGACGAGTTTCCCGAATGCGGAGTGAAACTTACGAAATATGGGTCACTGCTCCGTGCCGGGGAGGTTCCCGGCGAAGGTCAGTGGGTCGGGGCTCTGATAAAGGACGGGGGCGGCCCGGCACCCGTGCGTGCCGGACTCGAGTCTCTGAA
>DVLC01000122.1 GCA_018715685.1 Candidatus Cryptobacteroides merdipullorum | reverse complement strand
TACTATCTGGTTTTCCTGCCGCAGGCATGCCGGCAACAGGAAAACCATCGCAATAAAGATGGATAACCTGAATGCCTCCATGCCCTAAAGGATGAGTTTCCGGAGAGTGTGCGGCTGCGTCTCATCGTTCGAGAGCTTGAGGAAATACAGGCCGTCGGAGTTGCTGCTGAAAAGGGCTACGGTTCCTATTGAGTCGTAGGAATAATCCGCCGTCTTGTCTCTTTTTCTGTCGGCGGAATATAAGCCGAAATGCAGTCCGGACGTGTCGTAAGCATCGTCGGTCATTTTTCCTTCACCTTCGATTGTCAGGAGAAACATTTTCCCGTCCTCCTGGAACAGTGCGAGAGTCTGAGAGTTTTCGCGCAGATAGGGTGATCTTTTGCGTCTGTCCCTTGCCATGGAGTCATAGTCGCTGATTTCTTCGACATGGAAACTGTCGGAGTCGATTTCTGCCGCTGTCGTCAGCTTATTGCCATTCATGTCGTAGCTTATAATTTCCAACCTGTCCTTAGGCGCATAATATAGATGATTGTCCATTATGCACATCGGAACTGACGCCCATGTGTGTAGAAGCAATTTATGTTCAGGGGATGTCTCCGTCAGGCTTGAAGCTGTTTTCTGCGAGGACTTGTCGTAGATGTCAACTATGTTCTCGAAACGATTTCCGGCCGTGTATATGAAAATGTAGTCATCGTCAGGTACGAAGTCGGTGATGGCGGAGCCGTATTGGTATTCTGCAACTGGCTCTCCGTCCATGGTGTAAGTGATGAATTCCATGGAATTCGCACTCCACACATAGATCGTGTCATTATGGATTTTCACGCAAGACGGATTCAGATATTCGAATTGCGCTCTTCCCGAATGTCCGATTTGTCTCAATTGTCTGCCGTCGGATGAATACAGATAGACATTCTTGAAATCCGTCAGGACAAAACGTCCGTCATCTGCGACTGCAAACGACACTGGCTCTGCGATAATGGAAACGTTCTCCTGCAGTGCGCAGACGGTCTTTGACGGAGCGTCAGTCGCGGTGCCGCTGCTTTTGCCGGTGCAGGAGAACATCAGCAAAAGTGAGCAGAAGCCCGCAAAGGAAACAAGTTTATGCATATTGGATATTTTCATTTGTGTGCCGTGTCAGTCAAGTTTCAGTTCGCCGAAATACTGTTTCCCGTCTTTCCGGAAAATCGCATAAAGGACTCCGGCCTTTTCGTCTGCGTGGATGGCGTAGATACGGCCGCTGCCGGTGTGTATCAGTTCCAGCGGCCTGCCTTTCCAGTCGTAGACGGCGATTCTGGAGAAGTCGGAAATTCCGTCTCCTCCGGCAAATACGTCATTGATATTGTCCAGCCTGTCGGTCTTTCCGTCGAATATGCCGTAGATTCTTCTTCGGGTGGCGTCGATTCGGTTGAGAAAGAAAATGTCGTCGGGGTGGCACTCGGACCTGTCGCGGGAGTACAGGCTGTCCGGATCGGACGCGTGGCCGCTTGTGCGGACATGCCGCAGGCTGTTGCGTCCTACGGAATATATGTCGAGTATGCCTCCGTACATGTGGAGTGCGAGTTTCCTTTCATTCGGCGACAAGGCTGCAGTGTAGTTGGAGAACTGGGGCTTCCATCTGTTCCCGGCGTTCAGGAAGCTGACGCTGTCTATTCGGGCTCTTACCCTCCCGGCGCCGTCCAGCAGTTAGATCCGCGGGGCATATTTCCCGTCGGGGCCCGGAGTCTCGCTGTCGTTGAAGACTATGGTGCCGAACCTGGTCTGGAATGAACCGTCCAAAGGGACGATTTTCTCATGATAGGGCTTCTCCCGTATCGCGTCGTCTCCGAGCATTATCAGAGAGTCGATCTGGAGAGTGAGCGTCCTCTCCGTGCGGAAGTCGCTGCAGGAAAGTGTGCCGGAGGCGGTGTCGAAATGGAAGGTCCAGTTGCTTTCGATTTCTCCCTTGCCGTTGCCCCAGGGCAGTGCTTCTGCCACGGGCTTTCCGCCGCTCCTGTCGAAGATGTGCAGTGAGGCGGAATTCCTGCCAGCCGGGGTGATGACGACGAAGTACGGTCCCCAGGCGGTGAACAGGCGTGTGAAAGAATAGTTTCTGTCCGTGATTTCGCCGATTTCCCGGAATTCCGCCGTCTTTTCTTCGGGGAAACCGGAGATGTGGGTGTAGGCGCTCCTGCTGACGGCGCAGGAGGAAAGCAGCATGCAGAGCGCCGCTGATGCTGTGAGCAGTCGTGTCATGTTTGTGGCCATTTGCGTCGGATTTGATTTCAGGTCGTGCGTCTTATTTGAAAAGGCGGCCCGGAAGTCTTCAGTAACCGCTCCGTGCCGCCCTTGTCTGTCCTGCTTCCGGGTTTCAGTCCATGTGGAAGCGCTCGTCGAGAGGTATCGAAACCGGGGAGTTGTCGGGGTTGACCTCCATGATGTCGGCCATGTAGTCCCACCACTTCTGAACGACTTCGTTGCCTCCGAGATCCTGCGAGCCCTGGTCGCCCTCGACCTCCTGATATGCGAAGAGGATGTTGGTCTCCTTGTCCCAGTAGATGGAATAGTTGCGGACTCCGCTGTCTGACAGCATCTTCTTGAGTTCGGGCCAGATGGCCGCATGTCTGCGCTGGTATTCGTCTTCGAATCCAGGCTTCAGATACATTTTGAAAGCTTCTCTTCTTGCCATTTTTAGTGTTATTGGATTCGTAAATGTAGTGATTTTATTCGTAACCTGTTCCTCCCCGCCGCTGAAACCTGCAAAAAGCGGGAGGCCCCGTCGCCGGAGTCTCCCGCAGAAACAGATGAAAAATTATTAATATCCCGGGTTCTGCATCGCTGCCTTCTGGTCTGCCGTGAGAGGCGAGCCGTTGGCGGTGATGTTGTCCAGGAAGGTCTGAGGGATCGGTCTGTAGTAGTGCTTGTCCGGGTTGAAGCTTCCGCCGGTGTTGTTGGTTGCGTATTCGACACCGTTCACTGCGGCCGTGTGTCCTGTAATGTCGGTCAGCTTCGTACTGTAAGCCTGGTCGTTGAACACGAGACGTTTTTCGAGGGTCTTGGTTCTGGCGAGATCCATCCAGCGCTTGTACTCTCCGTACATCTCGCGTGATTTCTCGTTGAGCAGGTAGCACATCGCCTTGTCGTAGTCGGAGCTGTAGCCGAGTTTGTCCATTATTTTCTGATCCTCCTCGGGATAGTTGCCGGAGGTGACGGCGGGGAGTTCCGAAGCCCGGGCGTTCGTAGCTTCCCTGTAGTCCGCGTCGTCCCATCCTCCGAGCGAATAGTAGTAGCTGTTCATCGGATAGAAGGCGCAGTTGGCTTCGAATCCTGACAGGCCAGACTTGTAGGTGTTGTAGTGGTAGGCCATGCCTCCGTCCATGTAGGCGTCCCTTTCCTCTCCGGCCTTGAATTCGGCACGGTCGCGCAAAGGCTGCAACACGGCGAGTCCGGCGTCGATGTTGCCCTGGCGGATAAGAGCTTCTGCCTTGAAGAAGTAGTCTTCGGCTGAACGCGCGAGAAGGCCGTCCCTGTATCCGCTTCCGAGGTTGTTGGCGTTGACGGCGCCGTCAAGATATTTGCAGAGCGGCGCCAGAAGGGTGTTGTAGTCTGGAGTCATTGAGGTCCCCACAATCTGGTCGCTGTTGTCTTCATATATGATGAGAGCGTTGATAGCGGGGATCTTCTTTCCTGTCCTGTAATCTGTTCTCGTGTATGAGGGGGCGGTCACGGTCTTGTCGATGTTCACCTCGCTGCGGTAGTACTTCTGACCGTAGTCTTCGCGGTTGATGATGTACATGGTGCTGAGGTATTCTCCATTGTTGCTCGGGAAATATTCGTTTCCCGGTATGGTCTGTCCGTCGACCGTTATCGTGGCTTCGGTGGCGTTGTTCACCGCATAGGTGGTCTTGAAGGACTTCCAGAAACGCGAGTCGTTCTCCAGGTCATAGAGATAGTATGCGTATGAAGGGGTCGTCTTCATTCTCTGGTACTCGCGTGCTCCGGCTATGTCTCTCTTCATCAGGGGAAATCCCTGATACCATGCCGTGAACAGGGCGAGCCCCCAGTTACCCTTGCGGTTGTTGACGTCGGAGTCGGAGCTCCCTGAAGACAGGACTATCTCGGTATTGGTTTCGGTGATGGAGCTGTCGTAGGCAGTGAAGTTGTTGAACAGATCGTTGTAGTCGGCGGCAAGAGGGTGCGCGGCTATCACTTCGTCGGCATATTCGATGACAGCCTCGAGGTCTGCCGTCTTGTATTCGGCATTCCAGCTGTCATTGATCTCGGAGGCTCTCCAGAGATGCGCTTGCGCGAGATAATGCGCGGCGGCATATTTCGTCACATAATTCCTCGTGGCCATGTTCGCGTCGGTGGTGAGCCGATTGTAAGCTTCCTCCAGATCGAGGATTATCCTTTCGTACACATCTTTTTGGGACGCCCGGGTGAATTCTCTCTCCGGGGTCGTTATTGCGTCAATGACGAGGGGAATGTCTCCGAACTGCATGGTCAGGAAAAGGTAGTTGAAGCCTCTCACGAAGTAGGCGAGTCCGAGGGTCTCATTTTCGAAGGCTGTGCCTTCCACGACCGCGGCTTTGGAAATGATCGTATTGCAGCGCGCTATCCAATAATACAGCGTGTCCCAGAATGTTGTGATGGCCTGGGTGTTGGAATTCACTGCCGGGGTGACCACAGAGCCGAGGCGGGCGTCGTAGTCGTTCCACATCTGGTTCGAATTGTCGCCTGCCACCATGAACTCGTCGGTGCCGTAGTTGGTGTAGCAGTAACTGGACTCATTGTTGAAGAAATAGTTGAACTCCATGTACAGGCTGTTGGCCATCGAGGCCAGGCCCTCGGGCTCGTTGAGATAGTCGGAAGAAGCCTGGTCGACTTTCTGTTCGTCGAGGAAGTCGTTGGTGCAGGAAGTGCCCAGAGTAAGGGCGCCGAATGCAAGCACCGATGCCAATATTTTAATTGAATTTTTCATTGTGGTCGTTCTTTAAGAATCAGAATCCTATGTTGACGCCGAAAACAAGGCCCTTGAGATAAGAGCTTCCTGCATGAGAGGAATTGTTATTCTTCGTGCGGGCCTGATAGTAGTCGCTGTCCATCCATGAGGTTCCCTGATAGATGGAGAACGGGTTCTTGAGCTGCGCGGTGAATTTCACGTTGCTCAGCCCGATTGATTTCACCCATTTCTGGGGAAGGGAGTAACCGATGGAGATCTGGCGGACCTTAAGGAAGGAAGCGTCCTTCTGCAACAGAATTCCGGAATAGGAATCTCCTCCGGCGGTGTTGAAGTAAGGCCTCTGGTATTCGGCTCCCACCTTGTTGTTCTCGTTGTAGTAGTTCATTGCGATCACGGGTTCACGTCCTCCCTGATACTGGCCGGTCTGGGCTATGAAGTCGAATGCGCCATAGATGAAGATCGAGAGCTCGAGATTCTTCCAGCGCAGGACATTGTTGAATCCGAGGTTCCACTTCGGCACGGTGTTGCCGAGAATGACGCGGTCGTAGTTGCTGTCTATCTTGTAGTCCCCGTTCTGGTCGACGGGCCGTACCATTCCTGGTGCGAAGTTGTGTCCGTTGGCGTTGAACTTTGCGATTTCGGCGAGATCCTCGGCGGAGTCGGTCCATAGTCCGGCACTCTCATAGCCGAAAAGCACATTGATGGGCCCGCCGATGAAGAGGTTGTCGCTGACCATGTCCTGCTTGCCGCTCTGGAGCTCAAGGATACGGTTGTCATTGAACGAGAGGTTCACCGTGCTGTTCCATGAGAAATTCCTGTTGGAGATGTTCACGGAGTTGAGAGTGAGGTCGAAGCCGTAGTTGCTGGTCCTTCCTACATTGTCATCGGTTCCGTCGTATCCGGATACGGAAGGAAGCGTGACTGCGAAGATCAGCCCGTCAGTGTAGTTCTGGTATAAGTCAAGAACTCCGGATATTCTTCCCTTGAGCACGGAGAAGTCGAGACCTATGTTGTACTGCGTGGTGGTCTCCCAGCCGATCGCATTGTTGGCGAGATCTGTCGGAGTGTAGTACTCGGTGGTGCCTTCCGAGCCGTGCACGACTCTTCCAGTTTCAAGCACGTTCTTGGTGGAATAAATGTCGACGGAATAGTTTCCTGTCTTTCCCCATCCCGCCCGCAACTTGAGTTGGTCGAGCCAGCCGATGCCTTTCATGAATTCCTCTTCGTGCATGTTCCATGCGACTGCCAGGGAGGGGAAGCCCGCCCATTTATGGCCTTCTCCGAGCTGTGAGGCTCCGTCGTAGCGGAATGACGCCGTGATGGAGTATTTGCCCTTGTAGCTGTAGTTCACGCGAGCCATGTAGGACGCGAGTGTGGACTCTGTCAGACTATTGTAACTTGGAGAGTTGAGGGTGGTCACGGAATCCGGGTCGAGTCCCCACCATTTCTGGGTCATGCCGAGGGCGACTCCCACGCCGCTCATGTTGTACATCTGCGTGCTTAAGTAGCTCGACGCCTCCTGCAGCAAGGTGACATTCAGCGAATGGTCGCCTAAGTCCCGCACATATGTTATCATGTTGTCAAGCAGCCATGAGAAACGCTTGGTGGCGTTGGAGCTTACATAGTCCTGTCCCTGCGAAACGCGGTTCACGCAGTCCGCGGACATGTAGCGGTAGTTCTGGGCCAGGCTGAACTGAGGGCCGAAAGTGGTTCTGAAAGACAGTCCTTTGAGAGGGGACCAGAGTTCGCCGAAATTGATGTCGGCGTAGATGTTGGCTGAAAGGTTGTAGTTGAGCCTTGAGTAGACGGACTTGCCGACCTCGTCCACTACGGTGGGTATGGTGGTGTCGCCTCCCGGATAGGTTATTCTGTTGCCGTCGGCGTCATACGGCAGGGCGTACGAGAAGATATTGCGCGCCTTGTCATGAAGAGAGCTCGGGATATTGCCTGAAATGCCTCCGGAAGCGTCTATGCCGTATTCCTGATCTGCGACTCTGCCGTTCATCGACCCGCCCATCTTGAACCATGACACGGGGTTGATGTCCACGCTGGCGCGCAGGGTGTATCGCGTGAAGTCCTGACCTATGTTGGTTCCGTTCTGGTCGAGATAGCCGAACGACACGTATGCGTTCATCTTGTCGGTTCCTCCGGAGGCGCTGATGCTGTGCTCCTGGGTGATTCCTATGCGGTCAGTGAACTGTGTCCAGTCGGTGGAGATCACCCTGGATCCGTCCCAGGTTCCGTTGAACGCGGCGAGCTCGCTGTCGCTCATGGCGTTCCATTCGTCCCATGTCAGTCCCCATCCTCTCAGGATGTTGCCCCATGCGGTCTCGTCGGCGCCGTAGGATGTGAACAGCGCTCGGTCCGATACTATGCTCGGTTCGTTGGCGCTCGGCCCGAGTCCGGCATAATAATAACCCCAGCGTCGCCACTCGATGTAGTCCTTGGCGTTCATCATCGGAACTCTGTCGTAGATTTTCTCCAAGGTCACGGTGCCGCTGTAGTTCAGAGTGAAGCGTCCCTCCTTGCCTTTCTTGGTGTTCACGAGTATGACTCCGTTGCCTGCCCGCGCGCCATAGATTGCGGTTGCCGACGCATCTTTGAGAATTTCGATGGATTCGATGTCCTGGGGGTTGAGCATGTCGAGTCCGACGCTCTGTCCGACGATGCCGTCGATGACGACGAGAGGCGACTGGTCTGCGTTGATGGAGTTGCTTCCGCGTACGGAGATGGATCCGACTTCACCGGGACGTACGCCGGCAGTGGAGATCACTACGCCCGCTGCCTTTCCCTGCAGGGCTTCTATGGCGTTGTTGACAGGAAGCTGTACGAGATCCTCTGACGTCACTGAAACCATTGCGCCGGTGATGTCCTCCTTTTTCATCGTACCATAGCCTACGGAGACTGCGCCTTCAAGCATTTCGGCGTCGGTGCGCAGCACGATCGTGATGTCAGGACCCGGCTGTGCGGTCTGGGTCTGATACCCGATGCAGGAGACTTCAAGCAGCGAGCCGTCAGGAACACTTATCGAAAATGATCCGTCGATGTCGCTGATCACTCCGTTGGTGTTGCTGCCTTGTTCTACGACGGCCGCGCCGATTACGGGCTGGCCGCTCTCGTCAATTACTGTTCCTGAACAGTTTATGTTCTGTGCGTTTGCAGGGGCCTGAAATAGAAGACTACCCCCCCTGACAATATCAGAACGGCGAGAGCTTTTCTTAAAAAGAAAATAGATCTCATGTGGTTAATTGTTGATGGTTGATAATGTGCCCGTAAATTTAAAAAATAATTTATCATGTTTGCGTGTTCTTTGAAAATTTTTAAACAACGTACCCAAAAAAGCGGGAGGCCCCGTCGCCGGAGTCTCCCGCAGAAACAGATGAAAAATTATTAATATCCCGGGTTCTGCATCTGGTTTTTCTCTTCAGTTGTCAGAGGCTTTCCGTCCTTGTTGATCAAGTCCAGGAAATTCTGCGGAATAGGACGCAGATAGTGCTTGTCCGGGTTGAAGTTTCCGCCGTAGTCGGAAATATATTTTACGGTCGTTCCGTTCTCGTCGGTGATTTCGGTGTTCCCGAGTATGTCCTTGGGCGAGGTGCTCCATGCCTGATCGTTGAATACGAGCCTGTCTTCAAGGGTCTTGGTGCGGGCGAGATCCATCCAGCGGTGGAATTCTCCGTACATTTCGCGCGACTTCTCGTTGAGCACGAAGCAGAGGGCGCGGGTGTACTGGTCGGAGGCGTAGTCGGGGTTGACTTCGGCGAGCACATTCATTATGTACTGGTCTTCCGCGGGATAGTTGCTGCTGCTCACGTCGGGAAGCACGGAAGCCTGGGCGTTGACCCCGTCTCTGTAGGCCTGATCTTGATCCCAGCCGCCTACCGAATAGAAGTAGGAGTTCCTCGGGTAGAACACGCTCTTGTCGGTGTAGTTCGTCAATACGGTTCTGTATGCGCTGGTTTCGAAAGCTTGACCTCCGTCGTGGTATTCGTCGCGGGCTTCGCCGGCGCGGAATTGTGCGCGGTCGCGCAGAGGTTTGAGGACGGCAAGACCTCCGTCGATGTCACCCTGGCGTATCATTGCCTCGGCCTTGAAGAAATAGTCCTCGGCCGAGCGGGCGAAGATAACGTCGCGGTATCCGTTTGCCAGGTTGTACTGATCGACGGCTCCGTCGAGGTACTTGCTCAATGGAGCGAAGGTTCCGTCCTTGTTGGGACTGAAGCTGGTCTTTACGGCTTCTCCGTTGCTGTCATAAGCGAGGAGGGTCCTCACTACAGGGATGTATTTGTTTGTTGCGTAGTCCTTGACGGTGAAAGTCGGTCTGGTGGGAGTCTGTCCTATGGTTACATCTTCCAGCCCGAATTTCTGTTCGTATTCGGCTCTGTTGATCACATACATTCCGCCGAGATATGCGCTGAAATTGCTGTCGAAATAGTCCGCAACCGAAGCCGTAGTGCCGTCAGGCATGGTGTAGGTGTTGTCCTCTCCGGAGTATGCGTCGGCCTTGTTCACGGCGTAGGTGGTCTTGAACGACTTCCAGAATCGCGAGTCATTCTCCAGGTCATAGAGGTAGTAGGCGTATCTCGGAGTGGTCTTCATGCGCGGATATGAGCGGCCTCCGGCCACGTCTCGCTCCATATACAGGAACGTGTTCTGGTATGGAGCGACGAACCAGCAGAGAGTCATGTTGTTGCTGTTCTTGTTGGCGATGGAGGTGTTCTTGGTCTTCTGAGAGGCGAAGACTACTTCCGTGTTCGTTTCAGTAATTGAAGTGTCGTATCCCGTGAAATCTGCAAACAGATCTTCATATCTCGTGGCGAGAGGATGCGCGGCTATCACGATGTCCGCGTATTTGATGCACTCTTCGAGATCTTCGTCAACATACTTCGCGTTCCAGTCGTCGTTGATTTCGGAGGCTCTCCAGAGGTGGGCCTTGGCGAGATAGTGGGCGGCGGCATACTTTGTGACTTTTCCGGTCATGTTGCCGGTCTCCGGAAGCAGTTCGTAGGCCTTCTCGAGATCGCTGATGATCAAATCATAGACAGCCTCTTTGGAGTCTCTTCCGTATTCCCGTTCGGGCGAGGTCGGGGCTATTGTGACAAGAGGGACGTCGCCATACTGCATCACGAGCATCAGGTAGTTGTATGCCCTGGTGAAATATGCGGTCCCCATGGCTTCGTTGTAGAGCGGTGAGTTGCCCATCACCCTGTCGCCGTTGTTCAGTATGGTGTTCGCACGGGAGATCCAGGGATAGAGATTGTCCCAGAGCCAGCTCATCTTGACCGTGTTGGCCGAGCCTGTGGGGCTGGAGGACAGACGGGAGTCGTAGGTGTTGTATGCCTCGCTCGCTCCGTCGCCTCCTATCATGAACTCGTCGGTTCCGGCGTTGGTGAAAGGCCAGTAGCCTTCAGCGTAGAAAAGCGTGCCGAAGTTCATGTAGAGGCTTTCGGACATCGAATAGAGACCTTCCGGAGTCTCCAGATAGTCCGTAGAGATCGTTGTCCGGCGAACCTCGTCGAGGAATTTGTCGCCGCATGAGACCACTGTCAGCAGCGATCCCGCTGCCAGCAGGCAAAATATGCTTTTGAATATATTTTTCATTTTGATTTCGTGTTATGTTGTCAGAATCCGATGTTCAGTCCGAATACGAGCCCGCGGTTGCAGTATGCCCTGCCTGTGTCGCTGTCCATCCAGAAGGCAGTGTCGAATACGGAGAACGGGTTCTTGAGCTGCATGTTCACTCTGATTGAGCTCAGACCGACGGCCTTGGCGATATTCTGGGGGAATACATAGCCTATCGAGATCTGGCGCACCTTCAGGAAAGCGTTCCAGCGCTGTATGAGAGAGCCTGAATAGGCGTCTTCGGATGACTCTACCGCCCATGAAGGTCTCTGGTAGGTCGCATCCTTGTTGTTCTCGGTGTAATAGTCCAGCACTCGCGAAGGCTGGGCGGTGGTCTGTCCGTTTCCGGTCTGTACGAGATAACCCATTCGGCCGAACATGAAGATGTCGAGCTGCAGGTTCTTCCAGCGGAAGGTGTTGTTGAAGCCTACATTCCATTCGGGGCGCTTGTTTCCGAGGACTATCCGGTCGTTGTTCGCGTCTATCTTGTAGTCATTGTTCTGGTCCTTGACCCTGGTCATTCCCGGCTTGAAATTGTGCCCGTTGGCGTTGAACTTCTCCATTTCGGCGAGATCCTCGGGAGAATCGGACCACAGGCCGAGGCTCTGGTAGCCGTAGACCACTGAAGTGGGCTGGCCGATGAAGAGTCCGTCGTCCACCATGTCCTCCTTGCCGTTCTGGAGCTCGATGATCTTGTTGCGGTTGTAGTCGAGGTTCAGGGAAGTCCTCCAGCTGAAGTCCTTGGTGGAGATGTTTATGGAGTTGAGCGTGAGGTCGAAGCCGTGGTTGCTGGTCTTGCCCACGTTTGCGTTGGTGCTGGTCTTTCCTGATGCTGAAGGCAGGGTGACCTTGAAGATCAGTCCGTTGGTGTAGTTCTGATAGAAGTCGAGAACTCCGGATATGCGACCTTTCAGGAATGAGAAGTCTACACCTATGTTGTACTGGTCCGTGGTCTCCCAGGTTATGTCCTGATTCGCCAGATCGGTGGGAGTGTAATATACTACATGACCATCGCTGCCGAATGGAATCGTGTCTGATGACAGGTCGTCCTTGGTGGAGTAGACACCTACGGAGTAGTTTCCGGTCTTTCCCCAGCCGGCGCGGAGCTTGAGCTGGTCAATCCAGCCCACGCCGTCCATGAAGTTCTCCTGGTCGATTCTCCAGCCGAGAGCCACTGAAGGGAAGCCCTGCCATTTGCGTCCGACACCGAGCTGCGACGCGCCGTCATAACGGTAGGATGCCGTGACCATGTATCGGTCGTCATAGCTGTAGTTTCCGCGTACCATATATGAGGCAAGCTGGCTTTCGCTAAGGGAGTTGAATTCGGGTTCGCTGTCGCGGGTGTAGGTCGAGCCGTTGAGTCCCCACCATTTCTGAGTCATGCCCATTCCGATCTTGCCGAGGGCGATGTCGTATCCACTCATCTTATATAGGGTCGTGCTCATATTGTACATGGCTTCCTGGAGGAAGGTGGCGTTCACCGAGTGCTTGCCGAACTCGCGGCTGTAGCTCAATATGTTGTCGAGCGTCCATGAGAAATTCTTGCTGGCGTTCGAGCTGACATAGTCTATGCCTCTGTCGAGGCGGTTGGCGCTGTCGGCGGACATGTATTTGTAGGCTTGCTTGAAGCGTATCTGCGGCCCGAAATTGCTGCGGAAGGTGAGGCCCTTGAGAGGCTCCCACATCTGTCCGAAGTCGAATTGGGCGTAGAAGCTTCCGGCTATGTCATACTGTAGATTGGATATGGCCACCTTCCCGACTTCGTCCACCACGGTGGGGTAGAGGGAGTTTCCGTCGGGATGCAGCACGCGGTTTCCGTCTTCGTCATAAGGAACACCGTAGGGGAAGAGAGTCAGCGCTCTTTCATGCAGTGACCCCGGAAGACTGTTGGATGCTCCGCCGCTGCCGTCCACTCCGTATTCCTGGTCGGAATACCTTACGTTGATGGCACCTCCTATTGAGAAATACTTCATCGGGGTGATGTCCACGCTGGTGCGGAAGGTGTATCTTTCGTACTCCTGTCCCTGGGTGGTTCCCTGGTTGTTGAGGTAGCCGAGGGATACGTATGACTTCATCTTGTCGGTTCCGCCGCTCGCGCTGATAGAGTGCTCCTGGGTCACGCCTATGCGGTCGGTGTATTTTGTCCAGTCGGTCTCGATCACCTGGGAGGGATCCCAGCGGAGAGTCGATGCGTCATAGTTGCCTGAGTTGTAGTCGGCGAGCGAGATGCCCCATCCGCGCAGGATGTTGGCCCATGCCTCCTCTCCGAAACCTTTTATCTGCATGGCGGCCCTGTCGACCTCGATGTTGGGCTGGTCACCGGGGATGTCGGTCAACCCGGCATAGTAATACGCCCAGCGTCTCCATTCCATGGTCTGCGCCACGTCCATCATAGGCACCTTGTCGAAAAGTTTTTCGGCCGTCACGGTGCCGGAATAGTTGAGCGACACCTTGCCGCTCTTTCCGCGGTTGGTGGTCACCAGAATCACTCCGTTGCCGCCCATGGCTCCGTAGATCGCGGTGGCCGAGGCGTCCTTGAGGATTTCTACCGATTCGATATCCTGGGGATTGAGCATGTCAAGTCCGACGCTCCTTGAGACGATACCGTCGATTACTACGAGGGGACTCTTGCTTGCGGAAATGGAATTCTCGCCTCGGATTGTGATGCTTCCCGTACTTCCGGGTCTGTCGCCGTTGGTGATGTAGACGCCGGCCGCCTTGCCCTGCAGGGCTTCGATCACATTGTTGACGGGCAGCTGGGTCAGCTCTTCGGAGGTTACCGACACCATCGCTCCGGTGACGTCCTTCTTTTTCATCGTGCCGTAGCCGACCACCACGGTCTCTTCGAGCTGAAGTGCATCTTCGCGCAGGACGACCGTGAGATTCGGTGCCGCGTCGACTATCTCTGTCGTGTATCCGATACAGGAGATTTCAAGTCTGGCTCCGGACGGAACCGTGATGGAGAATTTTCCGTCGATGTCGGTGACGACACCGTTCGTTGTACCTTGTTGGACTACTCCGGCGCCTATGACAGGCTGGCCGTTTTCGTCAATCACCTTACCCCCCCCGGTAATGTTCTGGGCGAAGGCAGCACCGCAGATGACCAATGCGGCACATGTCAGGAAAGCCTTATGCGCTTTCTGACCCAAAAGAGAAAATAGATTCATTGGGTATTGTTTTGGTGTAAATTAATGTGGTTAATAATTCACGGGCGTAAATTTAAAATATTTTCCAATATATATCAAGACATGCTATTGAAAATAAAAATATGCTTTCGATTATAAAATTTTTAATTTTCGTGACTGGTTTTGTAGGAAAGTTTTTTGCGTATTATCTTTGAGTGATTTTTCAGGATGACACTAATACCTTTTGAATATGAAGAAAATAATCTCACTTTTCTGCGCCGCGGCACTCGCTGCCTTTTCCATGCAGGCGCAGGAGTTCCCCATTGTCCACACCTATAATACGGACAAGCCTCAGGTCGCGTTCGACCTCGACGTCCCTCTGCCCGACGGCAACTGGCTCGTGACAGTCAGGATAGGCAGCCGCAGGCACGAGGGCGCCACTTTCATCAAGGCCGAGTCCCGCCGCCTGTTCGTCAACGACCTGAAGACGGCGAAAGGGGAGTTCGAGACCGTGAGCTTCGTGGTCAACAAGCGGGATGCGATAATACGCGAAGACGGCCGCGAAGTCGGTGAGGTGAGGCTCAAGACGCGCGAATTCGGCAAATTGAACTGGGACGGCCGCCTGACCATAGAGGTGGGAGGCGACGCACCCGCGGTGCAGGAGATACGCATCGAGCCGGCTTCCGGCGTGACCACCGTATTCCTTTGCGGAGACTCGACGGTGGTGGATCAGGACAACGAGCCCTGGGCCAGCTGGGGTCAGATGTTCCCGTGGTTCTTCGACTCTTCCGTCGCGATAGCGAATTATGCCGAGAGCGGCGAGAGGGCTGACAGTTTCATCGGGGCCGGCCGCCTGAGGAAGGTCCTGTCGGTCATTCAGCCCGGCGACTATGTGTTCGTGGAGTTCGGCCACAATGACCAGAAGATCGACGCCCAGCCTGGCAAGGGGGCGTATTATTTCTTCGCCACCCAGCTCAAGACCTTCGTGGACGAGGTGAGGGCGAAGGGCGGCATACCCGTGTTCCTTTCACCGACGAGCCGCCGCAGCTTCGATGAGAACGGAAATGTCATGAACACGCACCTCGACTATCCGGACGCGATGAGATGGGTGGCCGAGCGGGAGGATGTGCCTTTCATAGATCTCAACTCCATGTCGGCCGTGCTGTATGAGGCTCTCGGAGTGGAGGGATCCAAGGCGGCCTTCGTGCATTACAAGGCGGGTTCGTTTCCCGGCATGACTGACGATGTGGCTGACAACACTCACTTCAACCCTTACGGAGCGTTCGAACTCGCGAAATGCGTGGTCGGAGCGATTCAGAACATGGGTCTGCCGCTTGCGGAGCATATCGTGAACTTCGGCGGCTACAGCCCGTACTGCCCTGATCCTGTGGAGAGTTTCAACTGGCCCGCGTCGCCCTGGCGCGATCTTGCCCCTCAGGTGCTGGAGAAGGATGACAAGGCGAGCGACGCCCGCTGAACCGCTGCTGCGGATGTCCTGAAGACTCGCTTGAACTGACAGACCGGAGCGGGAACAGTCCCGCAACAGTGGGTGCTGATGCACAACCTGTACTGTTGCGGGACTGTTCCCGCTCCGGCTATAGTGCCGTATGACGTCAGTTCCTGTCCGTCTGCGGCAGCACGGTGAGCGCGTCCCGGTCGCAGCTGATGACCATGTCGTCGGAGCATTGCAGTTCGGCGACCTGGATTACGGAGCGCCGTGTGTTGACCGGGCTGCCGTCGGGATTGGAAGTCCGGCCGTCGCGTTCCGGATGCACGAAATAGAAGATGAACGCGCGGCCGTCCCTGACAACTACGTCGCAGTGGTTGCCTGCGACTCCGTCATCCGCGCCTTTGCCGGGCTTCTGCAGAATGTTTCCCGGCTGGCGTATCCAGTGCTCTGCGTCGTCGCTGCGGTATACCGCGAATCCCTTCCATTCATCGGTCACCATCCACCAGCATCCCTTCCAGAAGAACACGCTCGGCCCTTCGCAGTTGCCAATTCCGGGCACGAGCCCGTTGTCCGTCCAGTTGTAGAGGTCGGGGCTGTCGGCGCTCGCTATCAGCTTGCCGCCCGGCTCCTGGTTGTACCACATTCTCCAGCTTCCGTCGGGAAGCCTTTCGACCTCGGCGTCTATCACCTTTTCCGAAATGAGCTTCAGCGTGCTTTCGTATTTCCAGTTCAGCAGGTCTTCGCTCGTCAGATGTACTATGTGCCGCGGATGGTTCCAGTCGGCGAATATGCCGGGCACGTATGTGAGATACATGTGATACAGCTTCCCGTCGTCGATCACCGAAGGTGCCCAGTAAGTGGGTTCGGGATCTGGAGCGTAGCCTATCGAGGCCTGTCCGCGGTAGCTCCAGCGGGCGAGGTCATCGGACACGGCGATGCCTATCGGCGTGCCGTGCACCCACTCCACTCCGCCGGTGTCACCTATGTTCGCCCTGCGGTCGGTGTAGAACATGTACCATTCCCCGGTCTCGCGGTTCCTGACTATCGAAGGATCGGCCGCGCCGTCATATACCGGATCCCGGAAGAGGGGTTTGGGAGCGGCGTTCGCGTAGTGGGCGAGCAGGCGGTCAAGCACCTGGTCGCTGACCCTGAACGCTGTTCCGTGCCTGATGCCGCGCGGCAGATGCAGGTCCCCGGGAGGCACTTCCGACCAGATGCGGCCGCCGTCGACGCTGCGCACGGCTCCGTACTCGTGGTCGCGGTATTTGTCGAAATAGACTATCAGCGAACCGTCTTCGAGGAAGAGCGGCGACGGTCCTTCGGCCCAGAAATCACCGTGAATCGGCTCCGACACTTCCGTCGGGAAACCGTCCGGAAGCGAGCGGCTGAAGGTCACGCGGAGATTCTTTTCCGCAGGGGCGGAGTTCTCGTTCTTGACGACCATAAGGTATTCTCCGTCGTGGGGGTTCCTGGCTATGGCGGCGTCGATCACGCTGAAACCCGGGTCGAAGTACAGGGCCGTGGGCGAGAAGGTCTCGAAGTCGCGCGTGGTGGTGTAGTATATCCTGTGGTTCAGCCCCTTTTCGGACTCGGAAGTGGCCACTTCCGAATGTCTGCCCGGAATTGTCGTGGCCCACAGTATGTAGAAGAGGTCTTCGGCCTCGTCGTAGAATACTTCCGGCGCCCAGCAGTTGTGCGCGTCCGCCTCATGGGTCATCACGGGGATCGCCTTCTGCCGGCTCCAGTGGATCAGGTCCGGGGAGGAGGCGTAGCCTATGATTCTGTCGGTCCAGCTGGAAGTCCAGACCAGGTGGAAGGTGCCGTCGGGGCCCTGGCAGATGCTGGGATCCCTCATGAGCCGGTCTTCGCCTATCTCCGGCCTGAGCAGCGGGGCGTTCTCCGCGACAGGGGTCCAGTTGAGGCCGTCGCGGCTCCAAGCGAGGTGCAGCCCGTCGGACTGTCCGACGAAATACGAGAATATGTAGGCTGCGAGAATTGTCAGCAGGTTCATTCTATTCTGTCTTCTGCGCCGGGCCTTCGTCCCAGCTGATATTGCGGACCGTGAGGTCCCGCGTGAATTCTATGTTGTTGATGAACTGAGATACAGTGTCGACATGGACATTCTCTATGCTGACGCCGCTTATGGGGTCGCGTTCGTCGCCCTTCAGTTCATATACCGCGTCGGCGTGTCCGCAGCTTGCGTTCCTGATGCCGATGTTGCGTATTCTGGTGATCGCGGTCTCGAACGTGGGCACAATGTCCCTCCACTGGTACATCACGTCGGTGTCGATTTCCAGCACTCTCTGCGTGCTGGCGGCTGACACGTTCTCCACGAAGATGTCCTCGATGAAGCCTCCGCGCCTGTGGTTGGTCTTGATGTAGAACAGGCGGAAGACGGAGTCGGTGGTGTGGCAGTCGTGCATGTACACGCGCCGCACTCCGGCGGACATCTCGCTGCCTATTCCGAGCAGGCAGTGTCCCTTGACCACCTCGCAGTCGCGTACGACTATGTCCTCGGTCGGCTGCGCGAGCCTCCATGCGTCCTGGTTGCGTCCAGCCTTGAGCACCACGGCGTCGTCGCCCTGGTCGAAGCGGCAGTTCTCGATCACGGCGTGACGCGTCATCTCGATGTCTATGCCGTCGTTGTTGTGGCCGTGGGCGTAGACGTCAAGTCCGTTCGCCCAGACGTCGCTGCACATATAGAGGTGGATGGTCCAGAACGGACTCTCGCGTATCTTGAAGTCGTTTAGACGCACGTTGGTGCAGCGGTTGAACTGAATCAGGTGCGGCCGCATGTTCGCCTCGCCTTCCTCCATGCGCCGGTGCTCCACGGGGACTCCGGTAGAGCACATGGCGTAGAGCTGCCTCGTCGCCTGTATGTGCGCGTCCGGACGGTCGAACCAGGTTCTCCAGAAATCCATCTTCGGGGCTATGGTTCCGGGGCCCGCTATGCCCACGTTCTCGCATTCGTATGCATATATGAGAGGGGAGTAGTTCATGCACTCGGTGCCTTCCCACGAGGTCCTGACGGCCGGGAGGTAGAGTTCCGGATCGTCCTCGAACACGAGTTTCGAGCCTTCGTCGAGCCAGAGCAGGCAGTTGCTGCTGAAGTGCACGGGGCCGCTCAGCCATTCACCTTCCGGCACCACCACCTTTCCGCCTCCGGCCTTGCTGCAGGCTTTCATGGCCTTGGCGAAAGCCTCGGTCGTGGCTTCGGGGTCGTCACGCCTGGCTCCGTAGCGGGTTATCGGAAATTCCCTGTCGGGGAAGTCGTACATCACGAGAGCCTCGAATTCGAAAGGCGCCTCGGGGGCGGTGACCACCGTCTGGGCCGCTGATGCGCAGCATAGAAGGGCGGCTGCCGCGAGTGTTATCAGTTTTCTGTTGTCCATGGTTATGTTTTTTTCTGCCGCAAAAATAACTATATTTGTACGATTAACCAGACGCTGAACAACAAACCAATTTCAGACATGAGAAGATTACTTCCCGTTATGATCGTATTCCTGCTTTCAGGAATCGCGGCTTCAGCCGCAGAAGTATGGCCCGACGGCTCCAAGATGGAAAAATGGTTCACTTCCGAGCCCGTCAGGGTTTCCGGACAGGAGGCCCGGCGCTTCGTGATCACCGACTACGGCGTTGTCAGGGACAGCACCCTGCTCCAGACCGCCGCGATCCAGAAGGTCATCGACCTCGCGGCCGAGAAGGGCGGCACCGTGGTCATTCCTGAAGGGGTGTTCCTTTCGAGCTCTCTTTTCTTCAAGCCCGGCACCCACCTTCATCTCGAGAAGGGGGCGGTTCTCAAGGGCAGCGACAACGTCTCTGACTACGAGGTCCGCCAGGTACATATCGAAGGGGTGATCCAGCCTTATATCGCGGCTCTTGTAAACGCCTACAGCGTCGACGGCTTCACGATTACCGGTGAAGGAGTGATCGACGGCAACGGTCTCCAGTACTGGAGGGACTTCTGGACACGCCGCCGCGTGAACCCCAACTGCACCAATCTCGAGGCCCTGCGCCCGAGAATGATCTATGTCGCCCAGAGCCGGGACATCTTCTTCGAGGGCGTGACCTTCCGCAATTCCGGCTTCTGGACCACCCACCTCTATAAGTGCGACTATGTTCGCATCAAGGACGTGACCATCTTCGCTCCCAACGAGCCCATACCCGCGCCGAGCTCCGACGCGATCGACCTCGACGCCTGCAACAACGTCCACATCACCGGCTGCAACATCTCGGTCAACGACGACATAGTCTGTCTCAAGGGCGGCAAGGGCCCCTGGGCTGACGAGGATCCCGACAACGGCACCAACTCCAACGTGCTCGTCGAGAACTGCTACTTCGGCCGCGGTCCCGGCGTGCTCACCTTCGGAAGCGAGTGCATAGGCGCGCGCAACGTGATCCTGCGCGACTCCGAAGTCCACGGAGCGACCCGCGTGCTTCAGTTCAAGATGCGTCCCGACACTCCGCAGAACTATGAATATGTGCTCGTCGAGAACATCACCGGAGAGTCGAGGTATTTCTTCTATGTGGCTCCCTGGACCCAGTTCTTCGATCTCAAGGGCCATGACGGACTGCTGATGTCGTACGGCTCTCATGTGACCATGCGGAACTGCCGCATGACCTGCGAGAAGGCCATCGCCATCACCGAGCAGCCCGACCAGTACGAACTGTCGGACATCGTCATCGAGAACAACGACATCACCGAGACCGGCCCGAAGGAGGCCAGGATGCCTTCTAAGCAGGACTGGCAGATGCCCACGGGCACTCCTGATCCCCGAAGCGGCGTGATTCCGGAAAGCAAGTAGAACATAAAACCTTTTCACAATATGGATATCAAACTCAGAGAGGGCTGCAAGTACGCCCTTCTCGTCCCCACCAGCATGGGGCTCCGCATCACTCCCGAGAACGGACAGCCCGTTCAGAGCAGCGACGTATTTCATCTTCAGGCGACAAGCGCCGAGACCAATGTGGCGAGCGTATCGTCATATCTCGGACTGCCGGTCAAGGTGCTGACCGCCTTCGTGAAGGACAGCCCGTTCGCGGCTTTCATCAAGTCCAATCTCCGCGCACGCGGAATGGATTTCGAGGGGCCCGAGGTCCCTCAGGGCGGCCCCTGGGGATACAGGCACCAGATCAACATAGCTGACAGCGGATACGGTTCGCGCGGACCCCGCGTCTGGAACGACCGTGCGGGCGAGGTAGGCCGCACGCTCAATGTCAAGGATTTCGACCTCGACCGCATTTTCGGTCAGGAGGGCGTGCAGATCGTGCATCTTTCAGGTCTCATAGCCGCGCTCAGCCCCGAGACCAGCCGTTTCTGCCTCGAGATCGCGCGTGCCGCGAAGAAATACGGCACCCGCATCAGTTTCGACCTCAACTACCGCGCCTCCTTCTGGGTAGGCCGCGAGAAGGAACTGCACGACATATTCTCCGAGATATGCAGCATCTCCGACATTCTGATCGGCAACGAGGAGGACTTCCAGCTCTGTCTGGGAATCGAAGGCCCTGAGGCGGGAGGAAAGGACATCGCCTCCAAGATCGACGGCTTCAAGGAGATGATACGCCGCGTGAAGAAGGAGTATCCCGCCGCACAGGTGTTCGCCACCACGCTGCGCCAGGTCAACAACACCAACAGCCACAACTGGGGCGCCATCATGCTCGAAGGTGACACCTGGCATGTCGTCGAGCCTCGCGAAATCCATGTCCTCGACCGCATAGGCGGCGGCGACGGCTTCGTAGGAGGCCTGCTGTACGCTATACTCAAGGGCTGGGAGTCCGAGAAATGGATACAGTTCGGCTGGGCCAGCGGCGCTCTCGCCACGACTTTCCTCACCGACTACGGCCAGCCTGCCGACGAGGATCAGGTATGGAGCATCTGGCAGGGCAACGCGCGCGTAAAGAGATAGAGTCATGCTGTATTACGCAAGAGGTTCAAAGACCGACAATATCACTCCGGACGAGGTCAGGGCGATATTGTCGGAAGTCCTCGGAAAGCTCGGGAAGAAGAACCGGGTCATCGCCCTTCCTCCTGATTTCACCAGGCTCAATTCCTACGCCGGCCCCATCACCGAGATGGTGTACGACTACTACGGCGACGCGCTCACAGACGTGATGCCGGCGCTCGGCACCCATTCTCCCATGCCCGAGTGGCAGCTCAGGGAGATGTTCGGCCATGTGCCTCTCGACAGGTTCCGCGTGCATGACTGGCGGAACGATGTGGTGGATGTGGGCGAGGTGCCTTCCGAGTTCGTGCGCGAGGTCAGCGAGGGCAAGCTCGACTACAGCCTCAAGGCCCAGGTCAACAAGCTGCTGCTCGAACCTTCGGTCGATCTCATTCTCTCCATAGGTCAGGTTGTTCCCCACGAGGTCATAGGCATGGCCAACTACACGAAGAACATCTTCGTGGGCGTGGGCGGCTCGGATTTCATCAACAAGAGCCACTACATCGGCGCCGTATACGGCCTCGAACGCATCATGGGCCGCGCGATGAGCCCCGTTCGCAAGGTCTTCGAGTACGCGAGGGAGCACTTTATCAGCCGGCTTCCCATAGTCTATGTGCTCACTGTCAGGGCCAAGAACGAGGAGACCGGACAGATGGAGCTTAAGGGCCTGTTCATAGGTGACGACTTCGAGTGCTTCCAGAAGGCTTCCGAACTTTCGCTGGAGACCAACTTCATAATGGTCGACCACGAGATAAAGAAGTGCATAGTCTACCTCGATCCCGAGGAGTTCAAGAGCACATGGCTAGGCAACAAGAGCGTGTACCGCACGAGGATGGCCCTTGCCGACGGAGCCGAACTCATAGTCGTCGCTCCGGCGCTCAAGGAGTTCGGAGAGGACAAGACCATCGACACTCTGATTCGCAAGTACGGCTACAAGGGAACTCCCCATACCCTCGAGGCCACTGCGGCCAACAAGGATCTTCAGGACAATCTCGGAGCGTCCGCCCACCTTATCCACGGTTCGTCAGAGGGCCGCTTCACGATCACCTACTGCCCGGGCCCTGAAATGACCCGCGAGGAGATCGAGGGAGTCGGCTTCAATTACGGGGTTCTCGACGAGGTGCTCGCGCGCTATCCGCTCGACAAGCTCAAGGACGGCTGGAATACCATGCCGGACGGCGAGGAAGTCTACTATATCTCAAACCCGGCGCTGGGCCTCTGGGCTTATCCCGGCAGATTCAAGGACTGACATGAAGATAGTCTGCGACAATAAGATACCCTTCCTCAAGGGAGTTCTGGAACCTTACGCCGAGGTGATATATATGCCCGGAAAGGAGACGACTCCCGAACTGGTCCGCGACGCCGACGCCATCATCACCCGCACCCGCACGAAGTGCGACGCGGCTCTGCTCGAAGGCTCGTCAGTCAAGGTGATTGCCACGGCGACCATAGGCTTCGACCATATAGACACCGCCTGGTGCGAAGCGCACGGAATCGTGTGGAAGAACGCGCCCGGCTGCAATTCGTGGTCGGTCAAGCAGTACATGGGCTCCGTGCTGACGACGCTCGCGCGCCGTCACGGCCTCGACCTCTCGGCGATGACTCTCGGAGTGGTCGGAGTCGGCAACGTCGGGTCGAAGGTTGCGGAAATAGCTTCCCTGCTCGGCATGAAGGTGCTGCTCAACGACCCTCCCCGCGCACGCCGCGAAGGCCCCGACGGCTTCGTCTCTCTCGACGAGATCGTGGATAAGAGCGACATCATCACTCTGCATGTCCCGCTGACCCGCGAGGGCGGGGACGCCACCTGGCATCTGTTCAACGAGGCGCGGATCTCACGCCTGAACGACGGGCAGATCCTGATGAATTCCTCCCGCGGCCCGGTTGTCGACAACGCCGCGCTGAAGGCTGCGCTGAAGCGTCATGCGCTCAAGGGAGCCGTGCTCGACGTCTGGGAGCATGAGCCCGACATCGACAGGGAGCTCATGGGCCTGCTGGACATCGCCACACCTCATATCGCGGGCTACAGCGCCGACGGAAAGGCCAACGGAACCACGGCAAGCGTGCGCACGGTCGCGGAATATCTCGGCCTGCCTCTGAAAGACTGGGCTCCGTCGGAGATGCCAGAGCCTGCGCAGCCGCTGGAGTTCACTCTCGACGCCTCCGGAAAGTCACTTCAGGAGGTGCTCTCCGAGGCCGTCCTGCATACCTACGATGTGCTGGACGACGACAGGGCGCTGCGCGGACATCCCGAACTCTTCGAGAAGCTGCGCGGCGACTATCCCGTGCGCAGGGAGTTCACCGCCTTCAGCGTAAATCTTGAAGGCGGAACGCCGGAGGAGGCGGAAATCCTCAACAAGATAGGTTTTAACTTAATGAACAAATAAAATGAAAGCTGTTTCGGACATCGGACTCATCGGTCTTGCCGTAATGGGCGAGAACCTGGTCCTCAATATGGAAAGCAAAGGCTTCCACGTCAGTGTATTCAACCGCACGGTAGAAAAGGTTGACAGATTCGTCGAAGGACGCGGCAAGGGCAAGAACATCTACGGAGCCCACAGCCTCGAGGATTTCGTGGCTTCGCTCAAGAGCCCCCGCAAGGTCTTCCTGATGGTCAAGGCCGGACAGGCCGTGGACGACTTCATCGAGAAGCTGATCCCCCTGCTCGACAAGGGTGACATCATCATCGACGGCGGAAACACACATTTCCCCGACACCACCCGCCGCACCGCGTATGTCGAGAGCAAGGGTCTTCTCTATGTGGGCACAGGAGTGTCAGGCGGCGAGGAGGGAGCCCTCAACGGACCCTCGATGATGCCCGGCGGATCTCCCGCGGCATGGCCGTATGTGAAGCCCATATTCCAGGGCATCTGCGCCAAGGTGGAGGACGGAACCCCCTGCTGCGACTGGGTAGGTGAAGGCGGTGCCGGCCAC
>DVLC01000121.1 GCA_018715685.1 Candidatus Cryptobacteroides merdipullorum | reverse complement strand
TCGCGGCTGGAGCGTGTATGCGTATGTGGAAAGCATGTCGGCGTGACAGGTCACCCGGTTTCCGGGAGACTGGTCACGGCGGGTGGCCATCGAGAGGCGTGGGGCCGAGGCTGTTGCGAAAGATGTTTTGCATGTGAGCCAGCAGTGGCGGATGTAATAAATATTTCACCGCTGTCGGGGGTTGAAATTACAGTTATTTGTTTATCTTTGTCGGACAAGCAACAATTTTTAATCTTTTGGTTATGAAATATAAAAGTTTATTCGCATTGGCGACGGCATCTCTGACGATGCTTTTTGCCTGTGAAAAGCCGGTGGATCTCGGACCTGAAAAGATCAGCATAGAGTCATCGACCGTGCCTGCGGAAATTCCCGTCGAAGGCGGCGAGGAATATACTCTCGAACTTACGGCAACCGTGGACTGGGAGCTTCGCGGTTATGATGAAGATGTGCAGAAGTGGCTCAGCATCAATCCGTCGAGCGGCAAGGCTTCCGCTTCCTCCCAGACCATTAAGATAAAGGCCATGTCAAATACCGGAGGTGCGACCCGCAAGGCTGATTTGGAGATTTACGGCAACCCCATGGCACGGGCTTCTCTGACTATTACCCAGTTGGGGGATCTGGTCGAGGACGGCACCGCCGAGCATCCCTACAGCGTGGCCACCGCGCTCCGGCTGATTGACGAGAACGGATGGACGGGCAACGACAATGTGTCCGAGACAGTCTACGTCAAGGGCATAGTATCGACTGGCATCGACGAATCCGACTTCAACCCTGAGAAGTTCGGAAACGCAACCTACAAGATTTCCGACGACGGCACGACCGCCAGCGAGCTTGAGGTGTACCGGGGATATTATCTCGGCGGCGTAAGGTTTACATCGCTCGACCAGCTCAAGGTTGGCGACGAAGTGATTGTCAAGGGCGAGCTGACCAAGTTCAGCGACACCTATGAGCTCACCCAGGGAAACGAGATCTATTCGCTCAACGGAGTTACCGCCGGCGGTTCCGACAATCCCGGCACGCCTGAAGGAAGCGGTACCGTAGAGGATCCTTTCAATGTTGCCGGCGCCTTCAAGTATATCGACGAAAACCAGTATTACGGCACCAATGAAAATCCCAATCTGTCTCCCGAGGTATATGTCGAAGGCACCATCACCTCAATTGAAGAAGTTGAAACCGATCAGTTCGGAAATGCGACATACTGCATCTCCGACGGCGAGGGCTATGCCGAACTTGAAGTTTTCAGAGGCTATTATCTCAACGGAGACAAGTTCACTTCCGCAGACCAGATAAAGGTCGGTGACGAAGTGGTTGTCGCAGGACAGCTTACCAGGTTCTTCGAGACTTACGAGTTCACTACAGGAAGCCGCATCTATTCGCTGAACGGACAGGGCGGCACGGGCGGAGAAGATCCCGGCGATCCTGTGACCGAGCCGGCTTCGGCTACGCCTGTCACGATAGCCGAGTTCCTGGAGAAGCCTGTCAACAATGACGACTGGTATGAGCTGACAGGAGAAATCATAAGCATAGTCAGCAACAACGCATATGGAAATTTCACTATCAGGGACGATACTGGAAGCGTATATATCTATGGTATGGTCCAGGCTTGGGCTGGAGGAAAGAATGACCAGTCTTTCAACAAGATAGGTCTCAAGGTAGGCGATACGGTCACTCTGTGGAGCCTCAGGGACGAGTACAATGGCCAGCCTCAGGGCGGCGGAAACGACATTCCTGCGATCTACAAATCCCATGTTGAAGGCGAACCTGTGGAGCCGGAGCCGCTGCCGGACGGGTCAGTCGTGCTGACTTTCCCGGACGACAACAGCGAGAACAACAAGGTCAACGGCTATGACGAGCCCTGGACTGCGATTTCCGGCGACTATTCTTTCACCATGACCGCGTTCAACAACTTCGAGTGGAAGAACTGGACTTATGTCCGCTGTGGACGCAAGTCGGCTTCCGTCGCATATATCGAGACTGACGATGCGATGCCCAGACTGTCTTCCGTTGAAGTGGAAATCGGCAGCAGGTTCGACTCCGCCGATGTGAACGATCTTTATCTTGCAGTATATTCCGATGCCGGAATGACTCGGCAGGTCGGCGAGAACATAGAGCCTGAAGGAGAATGGACTACGAACACCGTCCTTGTCTATGACATCCCGGAGAGCGTCCAGGCAGAAAACCTGTACTATCAGCTGACGTTTGACTGTGCAGCTTCCAGCAAGGACAGAAACGGTTTGATCGAAGTGTCAAAAGTGACTTACATTGCGGCTGAATAGAACTTTCAAGACCCTCACGCTGCTCTCGGCAGCCATCGTACTTGCGGTCTCTTCCTGCGTAAAGCCGGAGGAGACCGTAACTTCCCGAGAGGCGGAGCTCTCGATTCCCTTGAATCCGGTCCCGACAAAGGCTGCGAGCCAGTTCGTGACCGTCGACGCCGAAGGTGCATGGACGCTCTCGATTGATTTCGGAGAGACGGAGGAGGCGTGGGCGCGTGTCGACACTGAATCCGGCGAGGGCCGCAGGTCCGACATCGTGCTTTCGTGGGACAGGAATGCTTCGGAAGATTCCCGCAGCTGCACGCTGACACTTTCGGCCGGAGCCAGGACCGTGTCCGCGACATTCACCCAGAACGGGACTTCCGGCTCGGGAGGTGGCGGCGGTTCGTCGGAAATCAAGTCCGACATCCCCGGCGAATGGCTGGAGCTGCCCGCGACCGACGACGAGAACCTCTATTTCATCACTCATGACATGGAGCGGGGTGGCAAGACCATACGCAACTATTCCTACTACTACAGCCCCGATGACAGGCTCGCCGTATGGGTGGCCTATCCGCTCAACAGAGGTCTGATCGGCAGCGGCGGGCGCACCGATGAGTGGGGCTATGACCCCAAGGTGCCCGCGAGGTATCAGCCGGTGCTTTTCAGAGGCTACGACGGGGGATATGACCGCGGTCATCAGCTGCCTTCGGCCGACAGGTACGGCAGCGGCATCAACGAGACCACTTTCTATTTCACCAACATGACTCCGCAGCTCGGCAGTCTCAACCAGAAGAAATGGGCGGATCTGGAAACTCAGATTCGCAATTGGTCATATTCGCTCGACACCCTCTATGTCGTGACCGGCGCCGACATCCATGGTGCGACCAAAGTCGCCTACGACAACAACGGTGCCGCGTGCACCGTGCCGGAAGGCTACTTCAAGGCCCTGCTCGGCTACAAGAAGGGGGGCTCCATAGGCACCGGCGGATATGTAGGAATAGCCTTCTATTTCGAGCATCGGAGCTACAACAATGACATAATGAACCAGTCTATGACCATCGACGAACTTGAGGACAGGCTCGGCTACGACTTCTTCGTCAACCTCCCGCGCAAGATAGGGGAAGAGTGGGCGGCCAGGGTCGAGTCCGACGTGGATGACTGGTGGTACTGAACAATATTTTAACTTGCAATGAAAAAGATATTTCTGTTGACACTCTTCCTTCTGCTCGGCGTATCGTCCTTCGCCCAGAAGCAGAACTATGTCATAGGGTTCTACAATGTCGAGAATCTCTTCGACATCTACGACGACCCCGTCAAGAACGACGAGGAGTTCCTTCCCGAGGGCAGGAACAACTGGACCCAGCCCAAGTACGAGAAGAAGCTTGCCAACATAGCCCGCGTGATCAACGCGATGAAGGACGAAAACGGAGTATACCATACTCTGCTCGGCATCAGCGAGGTGGAGAACAGGCTCGTGCTTGAGGATCTCGTGAGCCAGCCCGAGCTTGCGGGGGCGAACTACCAGATAGTGCACTACGACAGCCCCGACGCCCGAGGCATCGACGTGGCCCTGCTCTACAGACCCGACCAGTTCACCTACATCGACAGCGAATCGATTCCCTTCACCTTCGAGGACAGCGGGATAGAGTTCACGCTCGACGAGGAGGAGCAGAAGGCTTTCAAGACCCGTGACATCCTGATGGTCCACGGCGAGATCGACGGCGAGGACATCGCGGTCTATGTGACCCACCTGCCTTCGAGAGTAGGCGGCAAGGGTGCCGACCTGCGCCCCCGCGGAGCCGAGATCATCTACAACCATGTGCAGCAGCTCAAGGAGGAGTATCCCTATATCAAGGTGGTGGTCATGGGTGACATGAACGACAACCCGACCGACGAGAGCATGGTCAAGTGGATGCACAGCAAGGCCGAAATCGCCGAGATGGGACCGGAGGACTTCTATTCCCCCTTCATCGACATGCTCGCCGACGGCTACGGTTCGCTTGCATACCGCGGCGTGTGGAACATCTACGACAACATCCTCGTGGACTACAACCTCGCTACCGCGCCGGACGGCGGTCTGAAGATACGCTGCATCAACAAGAGGCATGACTACTACGGCCGCGTGTTCAAGAAAGCGTTCATGACCCAGCAGAGCGGTCAGTACAAGGGTACCCCCTTCCGCACCTTCTCCAACGGAGCGTTCGTCGGGGGTTACTCCGACCATTATCCAACTTATATCGTAATCGGAAAATAAGATGAAAAAGGCAATTCTGTCAATGGTGGCGGCCACGCTGCTGTCATTCGCCGCAATGGCGCAGATTCCGACCGGAGGCATCGAGGCGACGGTGGTGAGCCGCGCCGGGCGTGCCCCGATACAGGGAGCGACTGTCGAACTTTCGCAGAATGACGCGCTCCTGTCCTCGTTCACCACTCCCGCCGACGGCCAGTTCCTCTTCGAGGAGCTCGCGGACGGCAATTATGTCCTCGATGTCACCGCCGACGGCTACACTCCCGCGCGCGTGAATGTGAAGGTCGAGCAGGGTCTGGTGCGCAATCTGATGTTCGTGACTCTCGGACCCACCCAGTCGCTGCTCGCCAGCGAGCTTGACGCTTCGAGCTTCGCCGAGTTCGACCTCGACGACACCGGGTATTCCGACGCCCCGACCATTCTCTACGCAAACAATGACGTCTACGCCGACATGGTAGGCTACGGCTTCAGCGCCATACGTTTCAAGAACAGGGGCTACGCCTCCGAATCCCAGGATGTGTATCTCGCAGGAGTGCCCATGAACGATGCGCTCACCGGCTACACCCCGTTCTCTCTCTGGAGCGGACTCAACGAGGCCATGCGCTCGAAGGACGCGACTCTCGGACTGGAGCAGCTTCCCTACGGAATCAGCGGCTACAACGGCCTGACCAATATCTCCGGCCAGCCTTACGACGTGCGTCCCGGCTGGCGTTTCTCATTGCTGACCAACTCCGCGCTCTACCGTCTGCGCCTCATGGCGACCTACGCCTCCGGCGAACTTGACAACGGCTGGTCGTATGCGTTCAACGCCTCCGCGCGTCTGGGCGGCAACGACTGGGTGGAAGGTCTGTACTACCGCTCGTTCGCATTCTACGCCGGAGCCAGCAAGCGCTTCAATGACGCCCACAGGCTCTCTCTTACCGCCTTCGTGACTCCGGGCAACCGCGGCGCACAGAACGCGTCCACCCAGGAGGTCTATGATCTGATGGGCGACAACATGTACAACTCCAACTGGGGCTACCAGAACGGCAAGGTCCGCAACTCCCGCGTGCGCAAGACCTTTGAGCCTATCGTGACCCTGAAGTACGACTACACGCCGAGCGAGGATTTCAGCGCTTCCGCGACCCTGCTCTACCGCACCGGCTACAACGGCTACACCGCCCTCGACTGGTACGACGCGCAGGATCCCCGTCCCGACTACTACAAGAACCTCCCCTCATACTTCTTTATCGAGGATGAGGACTACAACCGCGTGAATTTCGAGAAGGCCGAGTGGGCCAGGTACGCGTGGACCCACCACACACCCGAATACTACAATTACCAGCACCTCAACTGGGACAGGCTCTACAATGTCAACTACGCCAACCCGGAGGGTCGCAGCAAGTACGCTCTCGAGGAGAGACGCGTGGACCAGAACGACGTGAACCTCGTGGGCAGCATCGACTGGGACATCGACCGCCACTTCAACCTCAGGGCCGGCGCCCAGTTCAAGTACAACCGCACCGAGAACTACAAGCTCATGAACGACCTGCTCGGCGGCCAGTACTACCTGAACATCGACTCCTTCGCCGAGCGTGACTTCGCTTCCAACGCCGCACTGATTCAGAACGATCTCGACTACTTCCTCGCCAACGGCGAAGCCGAGCGTATAACCACCGGCGGCAAGTACGGCTACGACTATCTCGCGCAGATACGCCGTGCGAACCTCTGGGCGAGCGGCACCTACACCCTCGGCACCTTCAGCGCCAGCCTTTCAGGAAGCGTGGGCTACGAGACGTTCTGGAGGGAAGGTCTCGTGCGCAAGGGTCTGTTCGCAGGCCTTGACGACAACGGACAGCCCATGGAATACGGCGGCCGCGTGCTCACGACCTACGACAAGAACGGCAACCCCGTGACCTCGAAGGGCAAGTCCGACGTGGCGCAGTTCCTGACCTGGTCGGGCAAATTGAATCTCGCCTATGAGATGACCGGCGGCCACAGGGTTTCAGCGAACGTCGCCTATTACAACGACGCTCCTACCTTCAGCCAGTCGTTCGTCTCAGCGCGTACCCGCAACACCATGGTGGACGGTCTGACCACGGTCAAGACCTTCTCCTCCGACGTGAACTACCAGTACAACAACGGCGGCTACAATGTGCGTGTGACGGGCTTCTACACCAAGATCAACGACCAGACCGACGTGATGAGCTTCTACGACGACTCCCAGCACTCGTTCACCAACTTCGCGATGACCGGCATCGACCAGCGCCACATGGGAATCGAGCTCGGAGTGCAGGTGCCTCTGTTCGTCGAGGGATTGAGCATCAGCGGCGTTCTGAGCTGGGGCGAGTATGTCTACACGAGCAACCCCCACATGGTGCAGACCGTCGACAACAACGCCGAGATCATACGCGACGAGGACGTGCCGTTCTGGAAGAGCACACCCATATATAAGGTCGCAGGCTATCTCGACGACGGAACCGTCGTATATGACCAGGACGCCGACGGCAACTATATTATAGAGGGTGAGACGAAGCACTATGTGCCGTCGACTCCCCAGCTCGCCGCGGCGATCGGGCTCAACTACAACATCAACTACTGGTTCTTCGAGCTCACCGGGCAGTATTTCGCCAATTCCTATCTCGACATGAACCCTCTCTACCGCACGGCGTTCGCCTGCGGCGGCGGCAACGGCGTGATCACTCCCGAGGAGGTGTACTACATGACCGAGCAGGAGAGATTCGACCCCGCGTTCCTGCTCAACCTGAGCATAGGCAAGAGCTGGTATATAGGCGACTATCAGCTCGGCTTCTCTCTCAACATGCAGAACTTGCTGAACAACAGGAACGTCAAGACCGGAGGCTACGAGCAGACCCGTCTTATCAGCAGCTACAACAAGGATCGCTACTACCGCTTCGACCCCAAGTATTTCTACATGTACGGGGCGAACTATATGTTGAACGTCTACTTCAGATTCTAAGAGTATGAAAAAGATATTGATTTTTGCAGCGGCGCTTCTGGCATTCAGCTCCTGCCAGTCTTTCAAGGAAGAGTGGCAGCCTGTGTTCACCGGGGAATACGACAAACCCGCGGTCGACCTGCCCGTGGACATGAAGGCTAATACTACGATCGCCGAGCTTGCGGCGAAGTACAAGACCGGCCGTCCCTGGACCATAGACGAGAACATCGTGATCTCCGGTATCGTGAGTACCACGGACCGCTACGGCAACTTCTACAAGAGCTTCTATATCCAGGACGAGACGGGAGGCATAGAGCTCAAGCTCGGCAAGAACGGTCTCTACAACGACTATCTGCCCGGCCAGCGTATCTATGTGGACTGCCGCGACCTCGAGCTCGGCATGTACGGCTACAAGTCCGGCTCCGGCAACGGAATGGTCCAGATAGGTTTCAACAACGGTACGGATGACACCTACGAAACCTCGTATATCGAGTCCTCGATTATCATCGACACCCATGTGTTCAAGGGTGAGGTCGAAGGAGAGGTTGAGCCGGTAGTGCTGGATGTCGCCGATTTCCCCGGAGAGAGCGACACCCAGAGCACAAATGAGTATATCGGCAGGCTGGTGACCATCAAGAACCTCCATTACGGCTATGTCGATTACACTTACGACAAGGCCGGAGAGCTGAACGAGGCGTTCGCCCTGCTCTACATCGACTCCAACAAGGACAAGAAGGCGTCGTCGAACCGCATCTTCATCTCGGGTGAGGATACCGGAATCACCACCTGGGCCATGTCCGAAGAAAAAATGGACTCATATTTGCAGTCGGGAATCTGGGACGGTGTCGAGATAGGCAACGCCAACGATTACAACTACGGCACTGTCGGTGACTACAGGGACAGGCTCGACCCGATTTCCGGCGATGGCTACTACGGTATCGACCGCAACGCCTATTCCGTCAGCCAGTATTTCTCCACGGAGCCCGGAGGCCAGGGAGAGTGCGTGCAGATACGCACCAGCGGCTACTGCCGTTTCGCCGACACCGAGATCGACCCTGAGGTGCTTGCCGGACGCAAGACCATCGACGTGACGGGCATCCTTACGCTCTACCAGGGACGTATCCAGGTGACCGTGAACAACATAACGGATATTACCGTGAATCAATGACGGTTGTTAGAATATAACGAGTAACATGAAAAAAATCATTTCCATCATCAGCATCGCATTAGTCATGGCGGCTTGCAGTGAAAAGAATCCTTTTCTTGTCGAGTGGGAGACTCCCTACGGCATTCCTCCCTACGAGGAGATAGCGGTCGAGGATTACATCCCCGCCATTCAGAAGGGCATTGAACAGCAGAACGCCGAGATCGAGGCCATCACCTCCAATCCCGACGCCCCTACTTTCGAGAACACGATAGTCCCTCTGGAGCTTTCCGGGGAGATTCTTTCGAAGGTCAGCGGAGTGCTCTACAATGTCAGCGAGACTGACCGCAGCGACTCGCTCGACGCGGTCATGTCACAGGCCATCCCCCTGCTTAGCGGCCACAGCGACAACATCAATTTCAACAAGGCGCTGTATAACCGCATTGCGGCGATCTACGAAGGGGATCAGTCCGGGCTGACGAGGGAACAGCAGGTAGTGCTGAAGAAGTACTACGACGGCTTCACGCGCAACGGCATCGACCTGCCCGAGGAGACTCAGGCCCGCCTGCGCGAGATCAACTCCGAGATGGCGACCAAGACCCAGCAGATAGGCAACAACATTCTCGCCGAGTCCAACGCTTTCGCGGCGAAGTTCGGCTTCAGCGTATCGGAGTATCCCGCCAGGATGACGACCACCGAGGACAGGGAGCTGCGCCGTCAGTACAACGAGGCCTACACCTCGCGTGGCAACAACGGCAACGAGTACGACAACAACCAGCTCATACTCGACGTTATGAAGCTCCGCATCGAGAAGGCGAGGCTGCTTGGTTACGACAACCCCGCGCAGTACATTCTCGCCGACAAGATGGCCGGCACCCCCGAGAGGGTTGACGGCTTCCTGGACGGCATCATGGAGGCGGCAGTGGCCAAGGCCAAGCTGGAACTGGCTGACATGCAGGCTCTGATGGATGAGGACGTCAAGGCCGGACTGCTTCCAGAGGGCTCGAAAATCGAGCCCTGGGACTGGTGGTACTATGCCGAGAAGGTGCGCAAGGCCAGGTATGACCTCGACGAGAACGAGGTCCGCAGCTATTTCAATGTGAACAATGTGCGCGAGGGCATTTTCAGGGCCGCGCAGACGCTTTACGGCATCAACGCCGAGAAGCTCGAGGGCGTGCCTGTCTATAATCCCGAAGTCGCCACCTACAAGATCACCGACGCTGACGGTTCGCTCATCGGCATCTTCACGACCGATTACTTCCCGCGCGACAGCAAGAGGGGAGGAGCGTGGATGAACAATGTGCGCCAGCAGTATGTCGACGCCGACGGCAACGACGTTCGTCCGATCATCGTGAATGTGGGCAATCTTTCCGAGAACATGAACATCGACGAGGTGCAGACCGTGTTCCACGAGTTCGGCCATGCGCTGCACGGGCTGCTCTCGAAGTGCACCTATCCTTCCGTGAGCGGCACCAACGTGACGCGCGACTTCGTGGAGATGTTCTCGCAGTTCAATGAGAACTGGGCGTTCCAGCCCGACCTGCTCGCGGTGTACGCTAAGAATTCCGCAGGCGAGGTGATTCCTGTCGAGTTTGTGCACAAGATTCTCAATTCGCTGAAGTTCAACCAGGGCTTCATGACCACGGAGCTTTGCGCGGCCGCGATTCTCGACATGAAGTGGCACGAGCTGGAGAGCGTGGACGGCATAAGCGTCGCCGACTTCGAGAAGCAGGTTTGCGACGAGATGGGTCTGATTCCCGAGATAGCTCCCCGCTACCGCACCACCTATTTCAACCATATCTTCTCCAGCGGCTACGCTGCGGGATATTATGGCTATCTCTGGGCCGAGGTGCTCGACAAGGATGCTTTCAGCGCGTTCCAGAATTCTCCGAACGGAATCTGGGACCTGGAGCTGTCGAAGAAGTTCAGGAAGATCTTCCTCGAGAGAGGAGGTTCGGAGGAGCCTATGGTGCTTTACAAGGAGTTCATGGGGCGCGAGCCTGACTCCCGCGCCATGCTGCTCGGCCGCGGTCTGATCGAGGACGCCAGGTAAGCGCCGCTTATTGCACCGCGGCTGCAGTTCCGTATCGCCTGAGCCGCGGACGGAAGAATGCATCCTGACAGTATGGAGCCGAGGCTCTTGCTGTCGGGATGCATTTTCCGTATGGTCCGGAACGGAAGGCAATCCGTTGCAATTCTGCCGGATAATTGGCAATTTTGCACTTCGGACCGGGCCCGCGGCGGGACGCATGGTCCGACAACAGGAATTAATTCAAAAAAACTGTGAATATGAACAGAAAAGTACTACTGATGATTCTGGATGGCTGGGGAGAAGGACGCCACGACCATTCGAATGCAATCTACACGCAGGGCGCCCCCTTCATCGACAGCCTCCGCGCAAAATACCCCATGTCCCATCTCCAGGCCTGCGGCGAATACGTCGGTCTGCCCGACGGCCAGATGGGCAACTCCGAGGTCGGCCACATGAATCTCGGCGCCGGACGCGTCGTATATCAGGACCTCGTGAAGATAAATATGGCCTGCCGCGACCATAAGCTCCTTGACAACAAGGAGATACGCGCGGCGTACGATTATGTGAAGAACAGCGGCGGAAAGCTCCATTTCATGGGGCTCTGCTCCCATGGGGGAGTCCACTCCAGCCTCGACCACCTCTACGAGTTCCTCGCGGTGGCGAAGCAGGAAGGTCTCGACAAGGTCTATGTGCACTGTTTCATGGACGGCCGTGACACCGATCCCCACAGCGGTATAGGATTCATCAGGGAGCTTGAGGAGAAGATGGCCGCCACTACGGGAAGGATAGCCACCATCTGCGGACGCTTCTATGCCATGGACCGCGACAAGCGCTGGGCCCGCGTCAAGGAGGCCTACGACATGCTCGTCGAAGGAAAGGGCGCGCAGTTCTCTTCCGCCGTGGAGGCCATGCAGGCTTCTTACGACGCTGACGTGACCGACGAGTTCGTGAAGCCCGTCGTGATCACCGAGAACGGCGCCCCCGTTGCGAAAGTCGAGGCGAACGACGCGGTAATCTTCTTCAATTTCCGCAACGACCGCGCCCGCGAGCTTACCGCGGTGCTGACTCAGCACGACATGCCCGAGGAGGGAATGCACACGCTTCCGCTCTATTACTGCTGCCTTACCCCCTACGACGCCTCGTTCACCGGAGTGCACATACTCTTCGACAAGGAGGAGGTGACCGACACCCTCGGAGAGACGGTCGCCAAGGCCGGAAAGCGCCAGCTGCGCATCGCCGAGACTGAGAAGTACGCCCACGTGACCTTCTTCTTCAACGGCGGTCGCGAGACCCCGTTCGAGAACGAGGACCGCATACTCGTGAACTCTCCTAAGGTGGCCACCTACGATCTGCAGCCCGAGATGAGCGCGATCGAGGTGACCGACAAGCTTTGCGCCGCATTGCGCGAGGAGAAGGAGGACATGGTCATCCTGAATTTCGCCAACGGAGACATGGTAGGACATACCGGTGTCTACAATGCTATATGCAACGCCGTCGGCTGCATTGACGGCTGCGTGGAGGCCGTCGTGACTACCGCGCTTGCGCACGGCTATGTGGTTCTGCTGACTGCCGACCACGGCAACGCGGATCATGCTGTCAACGAGGACGGTACGCCCAACACCGCCCACTCCCTGAATCCCGTGCAGTTCATCGTGATAGGGGCGGGAGACGAGGTGAAGACCGTGAAGGATGGCGCCCTGTGCAACGTGGCCCCGACGATTCTCAAGCTCATGGGCATTCCCCAGCCCGACGCGATGACCGCCGAGCCGCTGATTTAATTCATGACATATTCCCGGCTTGTGCCGGACCATTCAGACCTGCCGGACGGAGCCCCCGCCCGGCAGTTTCAGAACACCCACTTGACGCCGGCGCAGGGACGGCACCAGAAGCCGCGCACGCTGCCGAAGTCGTAGGAGAGTTCGATTTCTCCGCCGACGTTGAGATTCTCGCAGCCGAAGTGGCGGCCGACATTGTACCAGAGCTGGGGCTCGGAGATGAACACGCAGTGCGAGGTCTGGGGCAGGATTTCGCCGTAGCGGTCGCTGAGCAGGCTGTGGTCCTCCCACCAGAAGTCCGCGAAACCGGTGAAGGTAAGTCCCTTGAGTCCGAAGAGATCCTTCATGGTCCATGCGGCTGTGAACTGCATGGGGACGCGGCTCCTGAATTCCGGGTCCGTATATGCGATGTATTTGTACAGAGCTTTGAGGTTCAGCGTATTCCGGTAGTCGGCGCTGTGGATGAACCAGTCGATGCCGGCGAGAAACGCGTTGTTGATCGTATATCCGCGGTAGACTCCGCCGTCGTATTCGACATGGACGCTCAGCGGCGCGAGCGCGGTGTTCTGCCAGAAGTTCAGACAGCGGGCGATTTCGAGATAGGTTCCGCTTGGCGCCACGACTTCTCCTGCTGAGTTCCGGGAGTTGAAATCGTGGTCGATGAAGAAGAAGGTGTTGCCCCACTTGTCGTTGTAGAAGCCTTCGAGTGTGGTGGTCACATGCTGGCGGTCAGCTCCGAAATCGTACTGTATCTGTATGTTGGTCTGGGCGTTCGCCCTTGTGCCCGCAAGCAGTGCGACTGCAGCCGCCGCGGCGTAGTATATCGTCGTCCTTTTCATAATGGCCGCAAATATACGCAGAAGCCGAGAGCAGAGCAAATGTATTTGCTATGCCGAGGCGCAGCCGTATATATGGCCGTCAGGCCAAATTGCGCAGAAGCTGAGTGCAATGCAAGCTTGACGCGGAAGCATGTCGCCTCCGGAGAGGTTCCGCTGCGCTCCATCGATGCTGCGCATCGTCCGCTCACTGCCGCGGACGGCAAGCCTCTCCGGAGGCGACATGCTTCCGCTTTCCAGCCATATACATCCGGCCATGTGGGCAAAATTATCGAACTATTTGCTAACTTTGCGCCTGATTATGAAGGAGAAAAACAGCAAGGGCCGCAAGCAGATGCGGCAGGGCCGGAAGAGACTCGAGGCCCGCAAGAACCTGCCTGAGGTCACGGGCAGGGTCCAGATGACCCGCGAAGGGTATATTTTCGTGATTGTGGAGGGCCAGGAGGACGATATCTTCGTCAAGGCATCCAGAACCAGACGTGCCCTTGACGGGGACATCGTCAGAGTGGTCGTGACCAAAGAGAAGCCGTCGAAGGACGACAAGCGCCGCCGCGAAGGAGAAGTCGTGGAGATAGTCGAACGCTCCGCAAAACCTTTCGTCGGCATATACCATAGCGTCGGACGCCAGGCATGGGTGCTCATGCAGAGCCGCTCGATGCCATACGACATATCGGTGGACCCCGAAGAGGCCGCCGCGAAAGGAGCTCAGCCCGGAATGAAGGTCGCAGCCGTCGTCGAGGGCTGGAGAAGAGGGGAGACCAACCCGTTCGGAGTCATAAGCGACGTGCTGGGAATGCCCGGCGAGAACGACACCGAGATGCACGCCATACTTGCGGAGTTCAACCTGCCCTATCGTTTCGAGCCGGAGGTGGAGAACGCCGCGGACAGGATATCCGATCAGATTACGGACGAGGATCTCAAGGGCCGCAAGGACTTCCGCGACCGCCTCACCTTCACTATCGATCCCGCCGACGCCAAGGACTTCGACGACGCCCTTTCGTTCGAGCGTCTTGAGAATGGAAACTACGAGATAGGCGTGCATATCGCCGACGTGTCTCATTATGTGACTCCCGGCAGCATAGTCGACAAGGAGGCCCGCAACCGCGGAACTTCCGTGTATCTGGTCGACCGCACCGTGCCCATGCTTCCCGAAAAGCTCTGCAACAAGCTCTGCTCGCTGCGTCCCGATGAAGACAAGCTCGTGTTCTCCGCGGTATTCGAGATGACTCCGAAGGCCGAAATCGTTTCGCGCTGGATAGGCCGTGCGGTGATACGTTCGAACCGCAGGCTCGACTACGACGGAGCGCAGAGGATCATCGAAGCTGACAGCGTCCCCGAATCCGACGGACTTGCGGTGGCGATACGCGAGCTCAACCGCCTCGCCGGCATCATGAAGGCCGCCGAGAGAAAAGCCGGCGCGATAGACTTCGACCGCCCGGAGATGAAGGTGCTCGTTGACGAGAACGGCAAGCCGGTGGATGTCTACGAGAAGGTGTCCAAGGAGGCCAACTGGCTCATCGAGGAGTTCATGCTGCTCGCCAACAGGACTGTCGCCGAATATGTCGCGACGGGCGGCAGGATGAACGGCGTTCCCGCGAAGAACCCCAAGACTTTCGTCTACCGTATCCACGGCGAACCCAACGAGGTCAAGCTCGAAGGTCTTCGCGTGTTTGCTAAAGGCTTCGGCTACAGAGTGGAAGAGGCCCAGGGGCATGACATAGCGAAGGAACTCAACCGACTGCTCGAATCGGCCAAGGGAAAGCCGGAATACGCGGCGCTCGAGAATCTGGCTCTGCGCTCCATGGCCAAAGCGATCTACAGCACCGACAACATAGGTCATTTCGGTCTCGCGTTCAGGTTCTACACGCATTTCACCTCTCCGATCCGCCGTTACCCCGACCTTATGGTGCATCGTCTGCTCGCGCGCTATCTTGCCGGGGGCGACAGCGAGGTCAGGGAGAAGTACGAGGAGGAGTGCCGCTATGCTTCCGAGAGGGAGATGGTGGCCGCTGACGCCGAACGCACTTCGGTGAAATACAAGCTCGTGGAGTTCATGCAGGACAAGGTCGGGCAGGAGTTCGACGGAACGGTCTCCGGAATCACTGAATGGGGCATGTACGTGGAGATCGAACCCACGAAGATCGAGGGCATGGTCTCGCTGCGCGAAATCAAGTCCGATTTCTTCTTCTTCGACGAACCTCGCTACAGGCTTGTCGGCCGGCGTACGCACAAGGTCTATCGCCTCGGCGACAAGGTCAGGATCAAGGTGGCCAATGCCAATCTGGAGCAGCGTCTGCTCGACTACGAGCTGATCGAGGATCTGTCGGCGGAGAACCGTCCTGCGGATGACGATATGGCGCCCATTCCTGAAGTCCGTGAAGATGGCGGAAAGAAGAAGGGCCGCGCGAAGAAGTCAGGCTCCGGCCGCTCCGGAAAGTCCGGCCGTCCCGCGAAGGGCAAATCCGGCGGAAAGAAGCGCTCCTGAAATATCAAGCTGTTGCGCCTGATCAACAAAAATCGAACAGAAGTGTCGCGCAGACGCGACACTTCTGTCTTTATATTGCCAGCTTGACGCAATCTATAATCATTTGATCTGAAATATGTGTTGCATGTAAAATGCAAATTATATAACAAACTGTTGATTATAATCAACAGTTTGTTTATATTTACCCCGGCAATATTTCAGACAATGGAGACATTATTCAGGAGACATGACCAGTATATGGCGAACACCCCTATGGCCATAGTCAGGGAATCGATGCAGGAGATCGGCTGGGACGGTCGGCTGATAGCCGTGGTGGGAGCCCGTGGGGTGGGGAAGTCCACCCTGATGAAGCAGTATGTCAGGCTCAATTATGAGGTGTATGACCGTTCGGTCCTGTACTGCTCGCTGGATTCCGTGTATTTCTCCACTCACACTTTGCTTGATCTTGCGGAGCGTTTCGTCATAAGCGGAGGCACGAGGCTCATGCTCGACGAGGTTCATAAATATGGGGGCTGGAGCAAGGAAGTCAAGGAGATATATGAATTGTATCCGCAACTGAAGATTGTCATAAGCGGCTCGTCGCTGCTTCAGATACTGAATGCCGACGCCGACCTTTCGAGGCGTTGCGTCAGATATTTCCTCGGCGGGCTGTCGTTCAGGGAGTTCCTGCGTTTCTACAAGAATCTGGATTTCAGAAAATCATCGCTTCCGCAGGTTCTTGCGCATCCCGGGCCATTATGCGCCGAGGTGAACTCGATGTGCAGACCGGTCGGCCTCTTCAAGGAGTATCTTGCGTATGGCTATTTCCCATTTTATATGGAGCGGGCGTCGGACTATTACATCAAGATAGGTCAGGTAGTCAACTTCGTGATAGATGTGGAACTGCCTTTGCTCAGAAAAGTCGAAGTCTCCAATCTGGGAAAGATCAAAGCTCTTGTCGGTATCATTGCAGGGAACGTACCCTACGAGCTGGATGCCAGCAAGCTGGCCAGAGCGGTCGGAGTCGGCAGGGACACAGTGGTGGAGTATCTCCGGCATCTTGCCGATGCCGGAATCTTCAATCTGCTGTATTCCGACACGAAAAGCATAGGCAAACTTTCCAGACCTGACAAGATTTATCTGGAGAATTCCAATCTTCTGTATGCGCTTGCGGATTCTGAGGTGCGGATTCGCACTGCCCGTGAGACATTCGCGGTTACTCAGCTCAGGAATGCCGGCCATACTGTGGAATACGGCAGAAAATGTGGGGATTTCCGGGTGGACGGAAGATATACTTTCGAAATCGGAGGCAGTGACAAAGGTTTCGCGCAGATTGCAGGCGTTGCGGATTCGTATATTCTGTCGGATGATATTGAAACCCCGACCGGCCGCAGGCTGCCTCTCTGGCTTCTTGGTTTCCTGTCCTGATTGTCAGCGGAACTTCTTGTCGTCCTCGCGCATTCCGAGGTAGGAATTGTAGCGTTCGGGGCTGATGCGCCCTTCCTCTACGGCGGCCTTGACGGCGCAGCCGGGTTCGTGGGTGTGGGTGCAGGGTATGAAGCGGCAGTCGTCTGAGACGCGCAGCATTTCGGGGAAGTATCTGTAGATTTCGTCCTTGTCCATGTCGACGAGGCCGAAGCCGCGCAGTCCGGGGGCGTCGATCACATAGCCGCTTTCCTCTGCCGCCCCGCCTCCGGCGTCCAGTCGGTACATCTCATATAGAGAGGTGGTGTGCCTGCCCTGAAGATGCGCTTCGGAGATCAGCCCTGTCTTGGGGTTCAGCGAAGGATCCACGGCCTTTATCAGACTTGATTTCCCTACGCCCGATTCTCCGGTGAACAGGCTCAGCCTGCCCCGGCAGATGCTCCGCAGCCGGTCTATCCCTTCTCCTGTGACGACCGACGTCCGGATGACGGGGTAGCCCGCCTGCTGTCCGTATATGCGTGTGAATTCCTCGACCTGCTCCGGCACTTCGTCGCCGTACATGTCCGTCTTGTTGAGCAGAATGACCGCCGGGATGCCGTAGACCTCGCAGGTCACAAGGATCCTGTCGAGGAAGGGCAGCTTGATTTCGGGGAAATACAGGCTCACGGTCACCAGCACCTGGTCGAGGTTGGCGGCTATCACATGCGACTGCCGGGAGAGGTTCGTGGAGCGGCGTATCAGATAGTTGCGGCGCGGCAGCACTTCGGTTATCACTGCCGGATGCTTCTCGTCCGGTTCCGGCCCGCAGCTGTAGCGCACTTTGTCTCCGACAGCCACCGGGTTCGTCGCCGTTCCGTGTCCGAGCCGCACTTTCCCTCGCAGCACTGCGGGGAAAAGCCGCCATTCGGGCAGCCGGCTCAACAGGAAGTGGCTGCCGGCGTTCTTTACCACCGTGGCCTCTCCTGTCGTTGTCTGCGTCGTCTCCTGACTCATTGATTATTTGGCCCTGCCTGTCAGCTTTTCGGCGAAATTGTCCAGCTCTTCGAGCTGGCGCTCCGTAAGTCCTGAGTCTTCCACAGCCTTCATGGCTCTGGCGGTGAACCGCAGGATTTCGTCCTTCGCGTCCCTGTCTACGCCCAGAGAGACATAGTGCTGCTTGACCGCGGATATCTTTGCGGCTTTCTGGGCTTCTGATTCCGCCGGAAGGGCGAACGCTTCGAGGAAACTTTTCCTGTCCGGACTCTTTTCGAGCGCGCGCACCGTCAGCCAGCTTTTCTTGCTGTTGACGATGTCGCCGCCTATGGGCTTGCCGAACACTTTTTCGTCGCCGAACGCGTCAAGATAGTCGTCCGCAATCTGGAAAGCCATGCCGAGCTGGTAGCCGTAGTTGTAGAGCGCGTCGCAGAGTCTGTCGGACGCTCTTCCTATCAGGGCGCCTGTCTTCGCCGAGCATGCGATGAGCACCGCGGTCTTGAGGCCTATCATTCTGTTGTACTCCTCCATGGAGACCATGTCCTTGCTCTCGAAGTCCATGTCGTACTGCTGGCCTTCGCAGACTTCGACCGTGGTCTTGAAAAACAGGTTCATGACCTTGTCGTGCACGTCCTGGGGTGCTCTGGCCATGCGCTTGTATGCATCGATGAGCATCACGTCTCCGGAAAGGATGGCGGTGCTTTCGTTCCATCTGGTCCATACAGTGGGGACGCCTCTGCGCAGCGGAGAGCGGTCCATGATGTCGTCGTGCATCAGCGTGAACGAATGGAACACTTCAAGGGCCGCGGCGGGCGAGAGTATCTCGTCGCCGAACTTGTCGCCGAAGAAGGAGTATGTCGTGAGGCAGAGTCTCGGGCGCAGGCGCTTGCCGCCTATCTCTATCATGTAGCGCAGCGGGTCGTAGAGCCCCGCAGGCTCGCTGGTGAAGCGGATGTCGCGGAACATTTCCTTGACAATCAGGTCGATCTGGCTTTCGTTAATCATAATTGCAAAGATATGATTTTTTCCGCTACCTTTGCGGCCATGAAGATCGTATTTGCTACTGCCAACAGGGGTAAGCTCCGCGAGGCGTCGGAGATTCTCGGCGAGGGCTTCGAGGTCCTTTCGCCGGCAGATCTCGGGATAGACGGCGATGTGGAGGAGAACGGCTCCACGCTGAAGGAGAACTCGCAGATCAAGGCCCGCCACATCCACGCTCTGACGAAGCTGCCCTGCTTCGCCGACGACACGGGCCTGGAGGTTGACGCTCTCGGCGGCGCCCCGGGGATCTATTCCGCGCGTTATGCCGGAGAAGCCCACGACAGCGAGGCCAACATGTCCAAACTGCTTTCGGAACTCGGGAAGCTCGGGCCGTCGGCGGAGCGCAGCGCACGTTTCCGCACGGTCATAACGCTGATCATGGACGGTGAGGAGCATTTTTTCGAAGGTACGGTCGAAGGGAGCATAGCCCGGGAGCGTTCGGGCAAGGGCGGCTTCGGCTATGACCCGATATTCGTTCCGGATGCCACAGAGCTGGAGCCCGTCCGTGGGTCAGGTGAGTCCGGATTCTCCTTCCGCGGGGATGAAAGCGCGCCGGCCGTTCCGGAAGCGTGCCATCTGACTTTCGCCGAGCTCCCCGAGGAGACGAAGAACGCCGTCTCCCACCGCGGCAAGGCGTTGAGGGCTATGGCTGCTTTTCTTGCCAGATGAAGACTTTGTCGCCGCGGCGCAGCCTGCCGTCGGGGCAGATTGAAGGGTCGACGGCGACGGAGCAGCGCACTCCCTTTTCCGCGATATCGGCGGCTTCAAGGTTGACCCGAAGGTCAGCGGCGTCGAATTCCACTACGCCGGTAGTCGCACCCGTTACCATGAGCCTGTCGCCTCGGTGTATGGGGACGGACTCCACGGCGATTTCCGCCACGCCGATGCGGTCGAACCAGTTGCTTATCTTTCCGCAGTAGATCTTGACCCTGGTGGCCTGGGAGCCGTAGACCTCGCTCCACTGGCCGAGATAGGCACCCTGGTAGTAGCCGTCCCAGAATCCGCGGTTGAACACTTCGGCGAGCTGTTTCTTGAGTTCCGCGGCGAGCTCCGGAGTGTAGGTTCCGTCGCATACGGCGTCGGCGGCCCTGCGGTAGCAGCTCGCGCAGCGTTTCACATATTCCGCCGAGCGTGCGCGGCCCTCTATCTTGAAGACCTTGACTCCGCTCGCGATGATCTTGTCCATGAACTCTATGGTGCAGAGATCCTTGGGGGACATTATGTATTTGTTGTCCACGACGAGCCGGTTTCCGGTCTCAAGGTCGGTGACTTCGTAGCCGCGGCGGCATATCTGGTAGCAGGAACCGCGGTTCGCTGACGCGCCGTAGCTGTGCAGCGAGAGGTAGCATTTGCCGCTTATGGCCATGCACAGCGCTCCGTGGGCGAACATTTCGATGCGCACCTGCCTGCCGGACGGGCCGCAGATATTGTCGCGGGAGATAGTGTCGCTGATGCTGCGCACCTGGTCGAGGTTGAGCTCTCTCGCGAGCACCACCACGTCGGCGAACTGCGAGTAGAAACGCAGCGCTTCGGAGTTGGAGATTGAGAGCTGCGTGGAGATGTGGACTTCCAGACCGATTCTTCGGCAGTATTCTATCGCCGCCATGTCGGAGGCTATCACGGCGTCGACACCTGCCGCCTTCGCCGCGTCAAGGGTCGCGCGCATGTCCGCGAGTTCCTCCTCGTAGAGCACGATGTTCAGAGTCAGGTAGCTCCTGACGCCGGCTTCGCGGCATATCCTCACCACCTCCGCGAGATCCTCGGGGTTGAAGTTGGCCGCCGAGTGGCTGCGCATGTTGAGCCTGCCCACGCCGAAGTAGACGGAGTCGGCGCCTCCCTGGATTGCGGCGTGCAGACATTCGAAATTGCCTGCCGGCGCCATTATTTCGAGTTCTTTCCTGTCCATGTCAGTCATAAAGTTCTTTCAGCACCGCCAGCGAGCGCACGTTTATCTGCTCGCCGGTGTGGAATTCGAGGTATTTGAGAAGCTTTTCGGCTATGTCCCCGCGGGCCTTGCCGCTAAGCGGAAGCAGCATGCACGAGGCGAAGTCCGAGCGTACGAGCGCATCCATCTCTGCCTTCCTGTCGCCGCTGAATGGGGCGAGATCTTCCGCAGACGGTGAAAATCCCAGCGCGGCAGCGAACTCCAGCAGGAAGCGCAGGTGGTAGTTCGCGTAGTCCCTGTCGAGAGCGTCGAGAGTGAGTATGGCCTTGCGGCACCATTCGTAGAGTCCGTCCTCCGAATCCCCGTCGTGAATCGTGCGGTAGAGGACTTCGCTCATGAACATGGTCATGCTGTTCTTGGTCATGTTCGACCTGATGCCGCCCAGGCTGTATTTCGCGCTGATGCCGCGCAGCCTCCAGAGATCCGAGCGCGGGTTCTCGACCACTTCGGCGTCCAGTATCGCCAGAGGTTGGAATAGGGCGGTGCCGGAAGCTTTCGGAACGGTGACGATGAACCCGCGCCTGCCCCACTGGGGGCTAAGGCAGTGCAGCACCAGGGCGTTCTCCTTGATCTTGGTGAAGTTTAGGACTATGAGCTCGGAGTGGAATACCATCAGTATCTGGGAATTCTCTCGCTCGCGAGAGCCTGCTTCAGAGCGTCGTCGTAGCGCAGGCGCACGGTGATGCCGGCTTGCTGGAAGTAATAGCGCACGACTATCTCCTCCTCTATCAGAGGTATGATCTCGTCCTTCTTGAGACGCAGGAAGTCTTCCTTCTCGATGTTGATAGCGTTTTCGAGAGTGTCGAGCTGGGCGGAGATGCTTTCGCTGAGACCGTCCTTGTCGAGTTCCTCCTTCATGCTGTCGAACAGGGCCTTGGCAGTGGAGCGGTAGTCGAACTCCTTGTCCTTGGCGAAGCTGACGAAGTCCTCGTAGTCCTCGTCGCTGAAGCGGAAGTCGGCCGCGGGCGCTATGCTGTCGTGCCTGCGCACATAGTCGAGCACGTATTCCTCGATCACCCCGTATGCCACCAGGGCGTAGGTGAGCCGGCTGTATTCCTTCTGGTCGAGTTTCACGTCGGGAGTGATGCCGCCGCCGTCACGCACGGTCCTTCCATGGGCGGTCTTGAACTCCCTGGTCAGAGAATCCGGGATGTGCCCCACGCTGCCGTCCTCGTTGCGGTGCGAGTAGTCGATCGCCTGTACGCAGCGGCCGGAAGGGGTGTAGTATTTGGCCGTCGTGACCTTGAGCTCTCCGCCGTAAGGGAGGGAGCGTATGCTCTGCACGAGGCCCTTTCCGAAGGTCCTCTGCCCCATGACGGTGGCCCTGTCGGTGTCCTGCAGCGCTCCGGCCACGATTTCGGAGGCGGAAGCCGAAGCTGAATCCACGAGGACTATGACCTCGAGTTCCGTCGACACGGGATCCCGTCTGGTGGTCACGGTGTAGTTGGAATTGCTGTCCTTGCCTTTCGCCGTCACGACCAGCGAGCCTTTCGGCAGGAAGATCGAGACGATTTCCGCGGCTTCGTCGAGCAGTCCGCCGCCGTTGCCGCGCAGGTCGAGCACGAGGGTCTTCATGCCCTGCTTCATGAGTTTCGTGACCTCGGCGCGCATCTCCTTGCCCACTCCTTCGGTGAAGCCGGTCTGGAGTATGTATCCGGTGGTCTCGTCTATCATGCCCGCGAATTCAATGTCCGGGATGCGTATCTTTTCCCGGATGACCCTGACGTCGACCGTGTCGCGCGTGCGCAGCTTCTTCACCGAGAACACCACGCCGGTGCCCGGTTCTCCCTTCATCTTGTCGCTGCACTGCTGGGAGTTGAGTCCGTGCACGGTCTCCCCGTCGATGGCGAGGATTTCGTCGCCGCACTGCAGGCCGTATTTCTCCGCAGGAGAGCCGGCATAGGGCTCGTTGATGATCACGTTGCCGCCCACGTCAGGCTTGTATATGACCGCCCCGATGCCTCCGTAGGCCTTCTGTATCATCATCTGGAGATTCTCGTTCTCCTCGGCCGGGATGAATACGGTGTAGGGGTCGAGTTCCGAGAGCATCGCGTCTATGCCCCTGCGCTCCATCTTGTCGAGCGGAAGGGAGTCCACATACGAGCGTGACAGCTCCCTGAGTATGGCGGCGTGCGTCTCCGTCCATCTGCCGAGCTGGAAATTCTTCGACTGGGCGCAAAGATCCGAAGCGCCCGCCGCCAGCAGAATGGCGGCCAGCACGGCGGCGTATTTTTTCAAATGTCTCATGTGTCGTCAGTGATTTTACGCAGTCGGTCTATGAACCGAACAGCAGCAAGGTCAGACCTCCGAGCAGTATCGCCAGGTCGATGGCCTTGTCCCTTATATTGTTTTCCCTGAAGATTATGGCTCCTCCGATGAAGGTGATGAGCACCGAGCAGCGGCGGATCATGGAGATTATCGAGAGCAGCGCGTCCTCCTGGTTCACGGCGAAGAAGTAGAGCATGTCCGAGCCGGTGATGAGCACGGCGATCACGAGCAGTTTCCAGTCCCAGCGGAACTTGCGGAAGCCCTGCCGGTCGCGCAGCCGCTCGACGAGCAGAATCAGGGCCAGGATGACGCTGATGTAGAGGTTTGTCCAGCTCTGGACGAACAGAGGCTCCATGATGCCGAGAATGTGCTTGTCATAGAGGGCGCTCGCGACTCCGGTGAGCACGGAGACCACCATCCAGACGAGTCCTTTGTTGCTCGTGAAGGTGATGCCTTCCTTCTTGCTGGAGCGTCCGAGCATGAACAGCGCCGCAGTCACGAGCAGCACTCCGCCCCACTGCATCAGGTTGAGCCTTTCCTGGAAGATGATGAGCGAGAATATGACCACGAACATCGGCCGTGACGCCTTGATCGTGCTGACCGTGGTCAGAGGCAGCAGCTTGATGGCGATCAGCCCGGATATCCAGGACGATGACACCAGCACCGCCTTGGCCATGAGCCTCAGGTGGTCTTCAAAAGGCCCCGGACTGAAGAACGGAGTCAGGAACAGTGTTGATAGCGCGGTCGCTCCGAAAAGAACCCAGAGCACACTGTTGTTTCTGACGGCCTGCTTCTTGACTATGTCGTACGATCCCAGAAGAATCGCTGAAAAAAGGGTAAGCCAAATCCACATACAAAAATCAAAGATATGCAATTTTTTGGTAAATTTGCCTCTCTCTGCACATGGACAAGGAGAAGTATATAGAAATACGGGGAGCGCGCGCCAACAATCTCAAGGGTGTTGATGTTGACATTCCGAGGGGCAGGCTCACCGTGATCACGGGAATCAGCGGCAGCGGCAAGTCGTCGCTCGCCTTCGACACCATATATGCCGAGGGGCAGAGGCGCTACATGAACACGCTCTCTCCCTATGCCAAGCATTTCATGGGCATACTCGAAAAACCTGCGGTGGAAAGCATCAGCGGTCTCAGTCCTGTGATAGCCATCGAGCAGAAGACCACCGGCAGCAATCCACGCTCCACCGTAGGCACGATAACCGAAATCTATGATTTCCTGCGTCTGCTGTACGCCCGCGCGTCCGTCGCCTATTCTCCTGTGACGGGGAAGGAACTCGTCAGGTACACGGATTCCCAGATAGTCGATCTGATAATGAGCGGCTACCATGATCGGAAATGCCTGCTGCTCGCACCTCTCGTGCGCGGCAGGAAGGGACATTACCGGGAGCTGTTCGACCAGCTGCGCCGCAAAGGCTTCACGGGTGTGCGCATAGACGGAGAGATGCGCGATCTCTCTGAGGTTGAGACTGTGGACCGCTACAAAAGCCATTTCATAGAGCTCGTAGTCGACAAGCTGAAGCCAGAGGACGGTGACGAGAAGCGTGTGCGCAGTTCGGTGGGTGTCGCGCTTTCCACCGGGAAAGGCTCTCTTGCGGTTCTGGACATGGAGAGCGGGACGCTGCGTCATTTCTCGAAGCATCTGGTCGATCCGGACAGCGGACTTTCCCTTCAGGAGCCCGCACCGCACTCGTTCTCCTTCAATTCCCCGGAGGGCTATTGCCCGCACTGCAAGGGGCTCGGCACCGTAGTGGACGTGAACATCGATTCGATAATTCCCGACAGGAGTGTCTCTATAGCCGACGGCGGAATCGTGCCACTCGGCCGCATGCGTGACGGGAAAAAGTTCGAGATTCTCCGTTCCATGTCGCGCAAGCACGGTTTCTCGCTCCATGAGCCCATAGCCGCGTTGCCGGACGAGGCTGTCTCGCTGGTGATCTACGGTTCCGACGAGTTCTTCAGGGTCGGGGAAGGTGCGCTTTCGGAAATGGTCAACTGGCCCGGGGTGGTCGGCGACATAGAGGACAAGGTCGTGTGTCCGGTCTGCCATGGTACCCGTCTGAACGAGAACGCCCGCTGCTTCCGCATAGACGGCAAGGACATTTCGGAGGTCAGCTCGATGGAGATCTCGGATCTTGCGGACTGGCTGGCGGAACTCCCGGCGCATCTTGACCGGCGTCAGAACGCGATAGCCCGCGACATAGTGCGCGAACTGAACGACAGGGTGCGTTTCCTGCTTGACGTCGGTCTGGACTACCTGAGTCTCGACCGTCCTTCAGCTACGCTTTCCGGAGGCGAGGGCCAGCGCATACGGCTCGCCACGCAGATAGGATCCAAACTTGTCAATGTCATATATATACTCGACGAGCCGAGCATCGGACTTCATCAGAGGGACAATCTCAAGCTGATCGCTTCCCTCAAGAAGCTGCGCGACGGGCACAACACCGTAATAGTCGTGGAGCATGACGAGGAGACCATCAAATCGGCTGACTGGATAGTCGACGTGGGGCCCGGAGCCGGCGAGAACGGCGGCAGGATATGCTACAGCGGCCCTCCACGCCCGGTCGTGAATCCCAATGTGACGCCGGCAGTCAGGGCTTCCGGCAACGGAAAGACTCTGGTGCTCCGCGGCGCGGGAGGCAACAATCTCAAGAACATAGATGTCAGCTTCCCTCTCGGTATGCTGGTCGGCGTCTCCGGAGTCAGCGGTTCCGGAAAGTCCACGCTGATAAACGAGACGCTCATGCCCATCCTGAAGGGGCGATTCTATAATTACAAGGGAAAACCGCTTCCGTATTCGTCGGTCGAGGGTGTGGAGAACATCGACAAGGTCATAGAGATAGACCAGAGCCCGATAGGCCGTTCGCCGCGCTCGAATCCGGCGACCTTCACCGGCGTGTTCACCGACATCCGTGCGCTTTTCGAGGATACTCCCGACGCCAAGGTGCGCGGGTTCAAGGCCGGCCGCTTCTCGTTCAATGTGGCCGGAGGCCGCTGCGAGGAGTGCAAGGGTGCCGGGATCAGAGTCATAGAGATGAACTTCCTGCCTTCGGTCAACGTGGTCTGCGACCAGTGCCGCGGCCGCCGGTACAACGAGGCCACGCTCGCCGTGAAGTACAGGGGGAAGAACATATCCGAGGTGCTCGACATGTCGGTCGCCGAAGCCTACGAGTTCTTCAAGGCCCATCCGAAGATCGCCCCGAAGCTCAAGGCTCTCGTGGATGTCGGGCTGGGTTATGTGAAGCTCGGGCAGTCGTCGGTCACGCTTTCAGGGGGAGAGAGCCAAAGGATGAAGCTGGCCGCGGAGCTGTTCCGCAAGGCTACGGGCAACACTCTGTACATGCTCGACGAGCCCACTACCGGCCTGCATTTCGAGGACATCAAGGTGCTTATGGGAGTGCTCCGCCGTCTGGTCGACCAGGGCAACACGGTAATAGTCATCGAACACAATCTCGACGTGCTCAAATGTGCCGACTACATGATAGACATGGGTCCCGGAGGCGGCAAGTCGGGCGGCAGGATAATTGCATGCGGAACGCCCGAACAAATCGCGTCGGATCCGGCATCTGTGACTGGAAAATATCTAAAGGAAGTTTTATGAATAAAATCGAGGCCGCAAGGCAGGAATATGCCGACTGGTGTCAGGCGATAGGAATAGACACCATCGAAAAGCTCAACGAGACGCTTCTGGAAGGAGAGGCGATAGATCTGATCAATTTGTGTGAGGCCCGTCAGGAGCGCAAGTATGCCCAGGCCGCCGACCAGATATTCTGGAACCGCCGCAGATGTCCGATAGTGATGATGTCGGGCCCTTCTTCGAGCGGCAAGACCAGTTCCTCGCTGAGGATAGCCCAGCAGGCGAGGGTGCTCGGCCTCAACCCCAAGGTCATAGAGCTTGACAATTATTTCGTCAACCGTGAGGACACTCCTCTCGATGAGAACGGCGAACGCGACTACGAGGCTCTGGATGCCATGGACATCAAGTTCCTGAACGAACAGCTGGAGGATCTGCTGTCGGGTAAGGAGGTGGAGCTTCCCAAGTTCGATTTCGTGGCGGGGGAGCGCAAGTTCACCGGTGAGACCATGAGGCTGGAGCGCAACGACATCCTTTTCATGGAGGGTATCCACGCCCTGAATCCGGCTCTGACTCCGGGCATTCCGCAGGACAAGATTTTCCGTATCTACATTTCTGCGCTGTCTTCGCTGCCCGGAGGTCACAAGGAGCATAATTCGACTACCGACAAGCGTCTGCTCCGGCGGATTGTTCGCGACAACCGAACCCGCGGAATCTCCCCCGAGGAGAATATTCTGCGCTGGCCCTCGGTTCGCCGCGGCGAGGAGAAATACATCTTCCCCTTCGACCAGAACGCCAACGTGGTGTTCAATTCGTCCACTCTATACGACATGCCCCTGCTGAAGTATTACGCCGAGCCTCTGCTCTGCGGCATCAGCGTGTCGTCGCCGGCCTACGAGAAGGCGCAGGAACTGCTTGACTTCATGAAGGACATCCTGCCTCTGCGCCCGGTGGAGATCGCGGCGATTCCTCCGACTTCGATCATGAGGGAGTTCATAGGCGGACAGACATTGTAGCCAGAGGCTACAATGTCTGATCTGTTCATTGCCAACGCTCGCGTTGACTCGACCTGCGCTGCTGCTGCAGTCGCCGGCTCCGCTGCTTTCGGTGGATTCTCGATTTTTGTGGTTCTTACTGAATGAAAATCCGTTCAGGCGGTTTTGTACTCATGAGCGGTTTAAAGGTTTTGTCCGACGGAGTCGCTGGATTCTGCAAAACACGGGTCACGGCGGCTGACTTCTGACATGCGTGAATGGCCGGCAGGCGTTACCGGTCACCCGGAATCCGAGTGGCTGGTCGCAGTTGTATCCTTTCTGCAGCGTATTTCCAATGATGCTGCGACCGATGTTTTTCACGACGGTCCCAGTCTCTGGCCGCAGAGTCGGATTTCGTCGGACCGGAATTCAATGACAGTGTTGAAAAATACTGACAGACGTTGATTATCCATCCGACACAAACTCATACAAAGCGGCCCGCCGGTGGACTTTGGCTCAACAAAAAATCTGCGTGTGCGGCACGAAGCGCCAAATTATTGATTGTCAATTGAGTCTGACTTTGCCTCGCACACGAAGAGGCCTTCGAAACCCCGCTGCGTGTGCGGTCTTGAGATTCAATGCGCTGATTGTCAAAGTAATAGCGGATACTGCCGCACAATCAGATTTTAGTCGAGCTGGAATTCCGTGACGGGGCGCGTTTTGTGGTGGATTTTCAATTTACCGCCTTCAAGTTCAGTCAGGTTTTTTTAGTCTGACATATATTTTTTCATCCGGCGCTGCGGAAGCGGTTGACGCCCGGGAGGCGATGGACAGGGAAAAGCCTCCCTTGCATCAACTGCTTCCGCCGTTTTCGGCTGCTTCCCGACTTTCATGATTCTGCGTGAAAGAAAATTCCGTTCGGGCGGCCACCGGCAATACTGCCAAGTCAGGCGTGGTTGACAACTCGTTCGGGCGAATCTTCAGATCCGCCGGAACAAGGAAGTCGATTTGGGAGCATTGCACGAATTTAAAAGGTTGATTGACAATCTGTTCTGAAAGGATTGGACTCCCAAGTCGGTGTTCTTGTGGCTGCTTGGGAGCATTAGGTTCCGGATAATCGGCCACGCAGCCCCATGCAGGGCCGATTTCGCAAAACATGTCGCTCCCAGGTTTTTTGTCTGCCGTAGCCGGTCTTTGCAGTCGTATTGTTACCAACAAAAAATGGCAATTATACCTTGAGCCACAGTTGCCTGTTTGTCTGCATATTGATTTGATTTAGTCCTGAGAAGTGTGCCGCCGGCTTTCATGCTTCGTGCAAACTATTTGTCGCGGCGGCATATTCCCTCGTTCCAGTGGATCTCCAGATCCGCCGGAACAGAGTTCCGAGGGCTTGTGGTCCGCCGCCGTGCCAGATCTGTAACCGGTTTTGGGAGGCGTTTTCCTGTTTGGCCGGATCACAGATCCGCCTCGACAAGTCGGCAGCAACAGAGGCCCAAAAGGTTTAATATCTCTTTGAGAATCGAATATTCGAAAGAGGATCTGAGGTTGACCTCACGGAAATACGATGAAAAAGGGGATGACTTTCACTTTTGAGCCATCCCCGTCGTCGCACCCGTTACGCCTCCGGGTGGATGATGATCGGAGGGCGGTCGGTGTCGGAGTCTTCCTCGGCTTCGTTGAAGGGTTCGAGGAAGGGGTTGCCGGTGCGCTCGTCGGCGATGGTCGAGGCCGGGCCGTGGCCGGGATATATCCTGATGTCTCCGTCGAGCAGCATCAGCTTTTCCATGATCGAGCGTATCTCGTCGTCGTATTCGCCGTATTTGAGATCGGTGCGGCCTATGGCCCCGGCGAACAGGGTGTCTCCGGTGAACATTGACTTCTCGTTGCGGAGGAGCCAGCAGATTCCTCCGGGGGTGTGGCCGGGTGTCGCCACGACTTCGAATTTCAGCCCCGCGGTTTCGACGACATCGCCGTCCCGGACCGGCGTGATCCGGAAACTGCGGTCCGGAAGCCGTGGCCACAGTCTGCCGAGACAGGCGTCGGGGTCGTCCATGACCTTTCTGTCAGCCTCGTTCATGTAGACGGGGATTCCGTACCTGCTCTGCAGCTCCGCCACCCCGAAGATATGGTCGAAATGTCCGTGGGTCAGCAGCACGGCCTCGGGAACGAGCCGTTCCGACTCCAGCCGGCCGAAGAAGTCGGCCTTCTCGATATCGTCGCTGAATCCGGGATCCACCACCGCGCAGCGTCCGCCGTCCCCGGTGACAATGTAGGTCTGCTCCTGGAACAGATTGTAAGTGAAGCTATGTAATTCCATGATGCTTTCGTATTGGCGTCGCAAAGTTAGAAGCTGTTTTGAAATTTGTCAAAAATTCTTTTACGGCTCTTTCCGGTCTGTCCTGTCCTTCTTTTTTCAGTCAGATAGCCGCCGCTATCCTTTTCAAAAAGAAGAACCGGACATCCTCGGAAACAGCTCATAAAATTTATGTCGACAAATTTCAAAACAGCTTCTTATATTTATTTGCCGAAACATGGGAGCGCCTGCCGGAATATGAACGGAATATCTGCGCTTGGGTTCGGAGCCAAATAGTCATTTTCATAGAATTTGCGTACTTTTGTAGGATTTGAAAGACGACAGAGATGCATATCGGAATAGCGGGAAACATCGGAAGCGGCAAGACGACTCTCACGAGGATGCTGGCGGAGCACTACGGATGGACGCCGAAATACGAGTCGGTGACCTACAATCCCTATCTGGAGGATTACTATAAGGACATCCCACGCTGGTCCTACAACTTGGAGACCTATTTCCTCGCCCAGCGGTTCAGGGATCTGCTGGAGATTTCCAAGTCCGACGAAGTGATCATCCAGGACAGGACCATACTCGAAGGCGTGGAGATTTTCGTGGCGAACAATCTGGAGCTCGGGAATCTCTCGCAGAGAGACTACGACACCTACATGCTGCTCTACAAGCTCATGATGTCGCTTGTGAGGCCGCCCGACCTGCTCATTTACCTGCGTGCGTCCGTGCCGCATCTCGTGGCGAGAATCCAGAAGCGCGGCCGCGACTACGAGCAGACGATAAGCCTGGAATATCTCGGCGGGCTCAACCGCCGTTATGAGGAATGGATAGGCTCCTACACCGGCAATCTGCTCATAATCGACACCGACAATCTTGATTTTGAGAACAATCCCGAGGATTTCGAGGCCATAACCGACAAGATAGACTCGCGATTGTACGGACTCTTCAAATAAATTCATATATTTAGAAATTGTTTTTTAAGTTGACATGCATATAGCGATAGCAGGAAATATCGGAAGCGGCAAGACGACCCTCACGAGGCTGCTCGCCGCCCACTACGGCTGGACCCCGAAATACGAGTCCGTGGACTTCAATCCCTATCTCGCCGACTTCTACAAGGACATGGCGAGGTGGTCGTTCAATCTCCAGATATATTTTCTGAACAAGAGGTTCAAGGACGTGGTCGAGATAGCGCATTCCGACGAAGTGATAATACAGGACCGTACGATCTACGAGGACGCCCGCATATTCGCGCCGAACCTTCACGACATGGGCCTGATGACCACGAGGGATTTCGAGAACTACTCCGATCTGTTCGACCTGATGATGTCGCTTGTCGGCAATCCCGATCTGCTGATATATCTCAGGTCCACGATTCCCAACCTGATCTCGCAGATACAGAAGCGCGGCCGCGACTACGAGAAGACCATACGCATCGACTATCTGACAGGACTCAACGAGAAGTATGAGAACTGGATCTCGGGCTACAAGGGCAGGCTTCTGGTCATCGATGCCGACAAGATCAAGTTCGGCGACCGTCCCGAGGACTTCGAGAAGGTCACGGACATGATAGACGCCGAACTCTACGGACTCTTCCCGTCGTCCGGCGAATGAACCGACACACTAACTGATAACCGATATGGACAACAAGAGACCAACCATCATCGACTTCGTCGAAAAATACACGGCGAAATATGCCGACAAGACTTTCCTCAGGGAAAAGGAGGACGGGGTCTGGACCGAGACATCATTCCGGAAAACCAGGGACGAGGGGCGCATTCTTGCCGCCGGCTTCATGTCGCTCGGACTCCAGAAAGGAGAGAAGGTGGCGATGATAGCGGAAGGGCGCAACCAGTGGATCTTCACCGAGCTCGGAATTCTCTACGCCGCGGCTGTGAACGTGCCGCTTTCCTTCAAGCTGGAATCCGACCAGGATCTGCTGTTCCGCATCAATCATTCCGACTCGCGCTTCGTCGTGGCCTCGCAGAGCCAGATAGAGAAGGTCCGCAGGGTCATTGACCGCTGCCCCGCAGTCGAGAAGGTCATCGTGATGGACAGAATTCCGCTCAAGGAGAATGAAATATATCTTGACGACATCCGTGAGGCAGGTGTCAAATACGCCGCCGCGCATCCGGACGAGCTTGAGCAGCGCATCGCCTCGGTGAGACCCGACGACTACGCCAACATCAGCTACACCTCCGGCACCACCGCCGACCCCAAGGGAATACTGCTGACCCACCGCAACTACACGGCCAATGTCGAGCAGGCGCGCTCGGTCATCGGTGTCGACGAAGGCTCGGTGATGCTTATAATACTGCCTCTTGACCACTGTTTCGCCCATGTCGCCGGTTTCTATGTGATGATGAGCTACGGCGGAAGCATAGCCACCGTCCCCTGCGGCAAGAGCACGGTCTCCCTTCTGAAGAACATCCCCGTGGCCATACGCGAAGTCCGTCCCCACGTGATGCTTTCCGTGCCCACGCTCTCCAAGAACTTCAAGAAGAATTTCGAGAAGGCCGTCAGGCAGAGCGGCGCGTTCGCCGAGAAGCTGTATAATATAGGTCTCAAGCAGGCGATAGCCTACAACAGAGAATATTACAATGCCGGGAAGCCCTGCTGGAAGCAGTGGTGGCGCAAGCCCATAATCTCCCTTGTCGACAAGCTCGTGTTCTCGAAGATACGCGAGGGCTTCGGCGGACGCCTCCAGTTCTTCGTCGGCGGCGGCGCCCTGCTCGACATCGAGCTCCAGAAATATTTCAACGCTATCGGCATGCCTATATTCCAGGGATACGGACTGTCGGAGGCCACTCCGGTGATCTGCGCCAATTCGACGGGTCACGCGCGCTTCGGCTCTTCCGGCCGCACCGTGGAGCCCATGGACATCAAGATATGCGACGAGGAGGGGAACGCTCTGCCTGCCGGTGAGACGGGAGAGATCGTGATACGCGGAGAGAACGTGATGGCCGGCTACTGGAAGAATCCGGAGGCCACCGCCAAGACTATCGTCGACGGCTGGCTGCATACCGGAGACCGCGGCTATCTCTGCAAGGATGACCCCCGCTATCTCTATGTGACCGGACGCTTCAAGAGCCTGCTGATTGCGGCCGATGGCGAGAAATATTCTCCCGAAGGCTATGAGGACAATCTTGCCGACAGTTCACGATACATCGAGTCGGCTGTTCTCTACAACAACCAGAGCCCCTGGACTGTAGTGCTCGTGATTCCCGACAAGGCCGCTCTGGCGGAAGCCGTTAAGAAGGAGGGCAAGGATCCCGTGACCGACGAAGGCCGCCGCGCCATGCTGGCCATAATCCAGGGCGAAGTGGATTCCTATCGTCCGGGAGGCAGACATGCCGGCCTCTTCCCCGAGAAATGGCTGCCGGCCGCCATCATAGTCGGAGAAACTCCGTTCACCGAACAGAACGGAATGCTGAACACCACGATGAAGATGGTGCGCGGCAAGGTCGAGAAGTTCTATGCCGACAGGATAGAATATGCAATGACCGCCGAAGGCAAACAGCTTTACAACGAGAAGAATCTCGAATCCGTGAAAATTGACTGAAACTAATAACTATCAGTAAATTATGAAGAAAAAAACAAATGTGGTCGCAATCGTGACGATGTTTTTCCTGTTCGCGATGGTGGCCTTCGTGACCAACATGGCCGCTCCGTTCGGCAATATCTGGGGATACCAGTATTCATGGGCCGGAATGATGGGCAACATGATGAATTTCGCGGCCTATCTGTTCATGGGCATACCTGCCGGCAGGATGCTTGCCACCGTGGGATATAAGAAGACATCCCTTACCGCACTCGGCGTCGGCTTTGTCGGACTGCTTGTCCAGTATGTCAGCAGCCGGGTGGGTGCGGACGTGCCTGTATTCACCGTGCAGGGCCAGGTGGTCGCGCTTAACCTGATCATATACCTGCTCGGCGCCTTCATAAGCGGATTCTGCGTCTGCATGCTCAATACCGTGGTGAACCCGATGCTCAACACGCTCGGCGGAGGCGGAAACAAGGGCAACCAGCTCGTGCAGACAGGAGGCTCGCTCAATTCTCTGACTGCCACTCTGACTCCTTTCCTTGTAGGTGTCCTTGTCGGAACCGTGGATGAAAGCACCTCCATGAACGATGTCACCCCTCTGCTGTTCATCGGCATGGGAGTGTTCGTGCTGGCCTTCATCATAATCAGCCGCGTGAACGTCCCCGAGCCTGCTCTGGAAAGGGCGCGTGCCGAGGTGGCGTCCGGACAGCCCAGGACGAAGGACAAGTACAGCGCATGGTCGTTCAGGCATTTCGTCCTCGGCGCCGTGGCCATCTTCTTCTATGTGGGAATCGAGGTCGGAATACCGGGAGAACTCAATTTCTACCTCAGCCAGCCTGTGGAGAAGGGCGGAATCGGTTTTGAAGGTTCGGCCGCCATAGCCGGCACGCTGGTTTCGTTCTACTGGCTGCTGATGCTGGTCGGCCGGGTGCTCAGCGGCGTGATAAGCGGAAAGGTTTCGACCAGGGCCCAGATGATATCCGTATCCTCGCTTGCCATAGTGCTTCTGCTCGTGGCCATCTTCCTGCCCGACTCCGCCACCATGGAGGTCAAGGGCGGAGCGGTTCCCGTCAAGTGTCTGTTCATCGTCCTCTGCGGCATCTGCACCTCCGTCATGTGGGGGGCTATCTTCAATCTCTGTGTCGAGGGACTTGGCAAGTACACCGAGCAGGCTTCCGGCATATTCATGATGCTCGTGGTAGGCGGCGGAATCATGCCTATGCTCCAGAATAACGTCGTTGTTCCGGCAGTGGGAGGATACATCCAGAGCTACTGGCTTATCGTGGCGATGCTGGTGTATCTGCTCTACTATTCCGTCTGGGGCTGCAAGAATGTCAATAAGAACATACCCGTATAAGTCATGGAAAAACAATATGTAGTCGGAGTGGATGTCGGCGGACAGACCTCCAAGATAGGAGTGGTCAACGCGCGCGGAGAGATTCTTTCGCGTCTGGTGATCCGGTCGGACAGCTACGGCAAGGATTCCGGAGCCTATATCTCCGCTCTTGCCGAGGCGATACGCGCCTGCGTCGCCGAGTGCGGAAAGACCGGAGAGATCCGCGGAGTCGGAGTCGGGGCCCCGAACTCGAACTATTATACCGGACAGATTTCGTACGCGACCAATATTGAATGGGCCGCCGACGGAGTCATCGACTTCGCGAAGCTGCTGTCCGAGAGCCTCGGCGGAGTGGCCGTGTCACTGACCAATGACGCCAATGCGGCAGCCATGGGGGAGATGACCTACGGTGTCGCCCGCGGAATGAAGAATTTCATAATGATAACGCTGGGCACCGGCGTCGGCAGCGGAATCGTGATCGACGGCAAGGTGGTCTACGGCCACGACGGCAATGCCGGAGAACTCGGCCACACCTGTGCGGTCAGATATAACGGCAGGCCCTGCGGCTGCGGCAAGACCGGCTGTCTGGAGGCGTACTGCTCCGCGATAGGCGTGGCCAGGACTGCCCGCGAGATGCTCGAACTCACCGATGAACCCTCGCTGCTTCGCGGGGTCGAGGACCTGAGCTCCAAGTCGGTGTACGAGGCCGCCGTGGAAGGCGACGCACTCGCCCTGAGGATATTCGACTATACCGGAAAGATGCTTGGCCGGAGTTTTGCAGACTTCGTGGCGTTCAGCGCTCCCGAGGCCATAGTTCTCTTCGGAGGTCTGGCAAGGGCGAAGGAATTCTTCTATGAGCCCATGCTGCAGTCGATGAACGAGAACCTCATGCACCAGTGGAAGGGCAAGGTAAAGATAGTATTCTCCCAGCTCAAGGAATCGGACGCCGCGATACTCGGGGCTTCGGCTCTTGCGTGGGAACTGTGACGGAACTTTTAAAAACTCAATAATGAAAAAAGCAATTGTTTTCCTGTCCCTGCTGGGACTTGCAGTCAGCGCCTGCAACAATGCGGCGCCTGCTCCTGAAAATTCCGATGCCGCCGTGGCGGCTGAATCAAAGTCTTCGGATTTCATTCCTTCGAAGGCCGAGGTGGATTCCGTCAGCTATCTGGTGGGCGTCAACTTCGGATCCTTCATCAAGGGATACAACTTCGGAGACGATCTCAACTACAGCCAGATTGTCAAGGGTATCAAGGACTTCGTGGCGGCCGAGGGCGACTTCCGCTCGCCTGACTTCGCCTCTCAGTTCAAGTACGACCCCCAGTCGATGAACAACGCCTTCAATTCCTATCTTGAGAAGAGGCAGAAGTACACCATCGCCGTCAACAAGGAGGAGGGAGAGAAGTTCCTTGCGGAGAATGCTTCCAAGGACAGCGTCCAGGTGGCCGAGAGCGGTCTCCAGTACAAGATTGTCGCTGCCGGCAACGATGTCAAACCCGGCCCCAAGGACACCGTATGGGTGCGCTACAAGGGCACTCTGCTTGACGGCACAGTGTTCGACCAGACTGTCGAGGGCGCCGATTCGGTGCGCCTGACGCTTGACCGTGTGATCAAGGGCTGGCAGGAAGGCATGCAGCTTGTCGGAGAGGGAGGAAAGATCGAGCTCTATGTTCCTTCCGACCTCGGCTACGGCGACCGCGGAGCAGGTTCCATCGCACCTGGCTCCACTCTGATATTCGACATCGAACTGACCCGCGTGGGCAAGGTCGAGGAAAAGTCAGAGGAAAGTAAATAATCGTATATCCGTTGTAAGGAAGAGGCCGGCTCAGTTATCAGCCGGCCTCTTTTCCGTATGGCGCGTGCGGAAGGGAGGCTACTTGAACAGCTGCTCCGCGAAGTGGGTCAGATAGATTCTCCAGTTGCGCCAGATATGTCCGCCGTCGGTCTCCTCGTACTGGTAGGGATAACCGTTCTCGTCGAGGAATTTCCGAAGATCCGCGCAGGACTCGTAAAGGAAGTCGGTCTTTCCCATTCCGATATAGTAGAGTTCGGGGCGGGCGTCGAACAGCGCCTTCATCTGGGCCTGGAATCCGGCGTCCTTACGCATGGTGTCGAGATCCATGAAGGTCGCGGCGGAGAAGAGTCCGACATAGCCGAAAGTGCCGGGATAGAGCTTGGTGGTCATGAAGGTGTGGCCTCCACCCATCGAGAGACCGCACATCGCGGTGTTGCCGGCCCCCTTGAGCACTCTGTAGTTGCTCTCGACATAGTCCATGATGTCGGGGAAACTTTCCTGCATTGTTGATTTCGGCTGTCCGAAGTCCCGTCCGCCCCGGAACGCCGGCTGGTACATTCCGGCCGACCATTCTCCCGGGGCCGCCTCCGTGTTCACATTGCCGTTAGGCATCACCACTATCATCGGTTCGGCTTTTCCGAGGGCTATCAGGTTGTCGAGAATCTGAGCGGCCCGTCCGAGCTCGGACCATGCGTTCTCGTCGCCGCCGGCTCCATGGCAGAGATAGAGCACGGGATAGCGGGTGCGCCTGCTTTCGTCGTATCCGGGAGGAGTGTAGACGGTCATGCGGCGTGTAAGTCCGAGCGTGGGACTTTCATACCAGACCTTCGCCACATTGCCGTGGGGGACGTCGTTGACCTCATAGAGCCAGCCCCTGTCGCCTTCCCCGGCGGAGATGATGAAGATGCTTGTCCATGTCGCCACGTCGCGGTTCTGATAGATGTTCGAAGGGTCGAGATAACGGGTGCCGTTCACCCGGAAGAAGTAACTGTAGAGCTCCGGTTCGAGCGGTCCCGTGGTGTAGGTCCATACCCCGTCTTCTCCCTGGACCATCGGAGTCTCCTTGTCCAGGAAGTCTCCGGAGAGCGTCACGGTGATGGCTTTGGGAATGTTGAGCCTGAATGTCACGCTGTTGTCGGGGTTGATTTCAGGTGACACGACATTGGCGGCCTCGAACAGGGCCTGCTGCCCGAAAACCGACACCGACAGGGTCAGCGCCGCCGTCATTGAAAGGATTCGTCTGATCATAGTCATAGTGTTATTGAATATGGACAAAATTAATGGTTTTCAGCCGCCCGGGGATTTCAAGAAATTCAAGAATCATATCAAATCCTGCCGGCACCGGACAAAAAAACGGCTCCGGCATCCCGGAACCGTCCTTCGTATGTGCTGATGCTATTCGTTTTCGTCGTAGATGATCTCCTCCTCTTCCTTGTCCTCGTCATCCTCGTCTTCATCGTCATCCTCGTCGAGGTCATCGTCGTCATCTTCATCGTCCTTCCCTCCGAGCGGCGGCTGTCCGGGCAGCCGCCGCTTCTCTTCCGGCATGTCCTCGAAGGCCACATATCCGTTCTCGAACTCGGCGGGCACGGGCCCCTTGCTCTCGGTCAGCCTCGGCGCGGTCACATGCTCTCCGGGCTCCTCGCCCTCCAGCGTGATGATGACGCTCTTCTTGTTCTGTATGTCGTAGAAGTAGACGAAGCTGCTCACCCCGGCCTTGACGGTGTCGGCGACGGTCACGGAGTCCACTGCCCCGTAGCCTATGTCCATCAGCGCATACCTTGCTACCACCTGGCCTCCGGCATCCAGCGCCTTGAACAAAATAGGTTGATCCATAGGAAATTCGAGATCCGAACGGATCTGCTTGTGAAAAGTGTAAAGCGAGTTGCCTCCGTCTATGAGGTATACTCTGAAGAAACCCTTCAGTCCCGCAAGGGTGATTCTATATTTGTAAACCATATTGCGAAGATACTAAATTATCGCTAATTTTGATTAACCAATGATGTCGTCGGACACATATCTGAGCATTGCGGAGCCCGCAAGGGGGCTCTATAAGGAGAGCGGAAGCAGGTTCATCGCCCTCGCGTATCCGGTGGAGAGCGAGGAGGAGGTGCGCGCGTTGCTCTCCGGGGCAAGGAAGGAGTACCACGACGCCCGTCACCACTGCTGCGCCTTCCGTATCGGTCACGACGGCGGACTCTGGAGGGCTGGCGACGACGGCGAACCTTCCGGTTCGGCCGGACGCCCGATACTCGGACAGATAGATTCCGCCGGGCTCAGCGATGTCGCCGTGATCGTGGTCCGGTATTTCGGCGGCATAAAGCTCGGAATTCCCGGGTTGATCCGGGCCTACAGAACCGCGACGGCCGACGCTCTCTCGTCCGCGAAGATCGTGGAGAAGGTCGCCGGGAAGTGGCACAGGCTCGACTTCCCCTACGCCTCGCTGCCTTCCGTCATGAAGATTCTCAAGGACATGGCCGTGCCGCAGCGCGCCCAGTCGTTCCAGAACGAGTGCTCTCTCGAGGCTTTCGTCCGTCTGTCGTCCGAGCAGGATTTTTTGGAAAGGATTAAAAAAATAGGTATATTTAAAGACTAACTGATTTTAACTATGGCCAAGCATGTTTTCAACGCCGGTCCCTGCCTTCTTCCGAAGGTCGCCATCGACAATGCGGTCGATGCCCTCAGGGACTTCAAAGGTACAGGTGTTTCTCTGATTTCTACATCCCACCGCAGCAAGGCCTGGGTGGAGGTCATGGACGAGTGCAGGGCGCTCTGGAAGGAACTGCTGGATATCCCCGACACTCACGAAGTGCTGTTCCTGGGCAGCGGTGCGAGCCTCGAGTTCCTGCTGGTTCCCATGAACTATCTCGAGAAGAAAGCCGGCTATCTCGATACCGGCGTGTGGGCCCACAAGGCGCTCAAGGAGGCCCAGGGCCTCGGAAACGCCGTCGCAGTGGCAAGTTCGGCCGACAGAAACTACTCCTATATTCCCAAGGGGTATGTGATTCCGGAAGACCTTGACTATTTCCACATCACTACCAACAACACCATCTACGGAACCGAGATCCGCGAGGACATCGACAGCCCCGTGCCGCTGATCGCCGACATGTCGTCCGACATCCTCAGCCGCAGGGTGGATGTGAGCAAGTACGCCCTGATCTACGGAGGCGCCCAGAAGAACGCCGGCCCCGCGGGCGTGGCTTTCGTGATCGTCAGGAAGGACTCCCTCGGGAAGGTCAGCCGCTACATCCCCACGATGCTCGACTACCGCGTGCATATTGACAAGGGCTCCATGTTCAACACTCCTCCGGTTTTCTCCATCTTCGTGATGAACGAGACCCTCAAGTGGCTCAAGAGCGTGGGCGGTGTGGATGCGATTCACGAAGCTGATGTGCGCAAGGCCGAGACGCTCTATGCCGAGATCGACCGCAACGAGCTGTTCGTTGGCACCGCCGCAGTCGAGGACAGGTCGATAATGAACGTATGCTTCGTCATGGCGCCCGGACGGGAGAACCTTCAGGACGAGTTCCTGAAATATGCCGACGCCCATGACATCGTGGGAATCAAGGGGCATCGCTCCGTCGGCGGATTCCGCGCGTCCATCTATAACGCCTGCACCCAGGAGGATGTCGAGGCGCTCGTGAAGTGCATGAGAGATTTTGAAAAGCGCGTATGTCTATGAAAGTCCTTGTAGCGACGCAGAAACCCTTCGCGCCGGTGGCGGTGGAGGGCATAAGGAAAATAGTCACGGAAGCCGGATATGATTTCGCTCTGCTGGAGAAATATGCCGGAGAGGCCGATCTCGTGGCGGCGGTAGCCGACGCGGACGCGCTGATAGTGCGTTCGGACAAGGTCACCGCGGCAGTTGTGGCCGCTGCGCCGAAGCTGCGCATCGTGGTTCGCGCCGGCGCCGGATATGACAATCTTGACCTCGCGGCATGCAGCGCGCGCGGAGTGGTCGCGATGAACACGCCCGGCCAGAATTCCAACGCCGTGGCCGAACTTGCCATAGCCATGATGATCTACATGTCCCGCGGCCAGTTCACCCCTTCCACAGGTTCGGAGATAAACGGCAGGACCCTCGGCGTCCAGGCCTTCGGCAATGTCGGCAGGCTCGTGGCGCGCAAGGCGGAGGCTCTCGGCATGAAGGTGCTTGCGACCGACCCCTTCCTCTCGCCTGAGCAGATACGCGAAGGCGGTGCGGAGCCCGTGGAAAGCGTTGATGAACTGTACTCGCGCAGTGATTATGTGAGCGTGCATATTCCCGCCACTCCCCAGACGGTCGGAAGCATAGGACGCGAACTGATATGCAGGATGCCTGAGAACGCCGTGCTTGTGAACACCGCCCGCAAGGAGGTGATCGACGAGGCCGGGCTTGAGCAGGCGCTGGAGGAGAGACCCGACATAAAATATGTCACCGACGTGGCTCCGGACAACTATGCCGGACTGCGCGAGAAATTCGGCCTGCGCGTGTTCGCGACCCCGAAGAAGATGGGCGCGCAGACGGCGGAGGCCAATATCAACGCCGGACTCGCCGCCGCAAGGCAGATAGTCGCCTATTTCGAGAACGGAGACGAGAAATACCGTCTCAACAAATGATGCAGCCATGGTGAGAGTGAAGCCTTTTGCGGCATTGCGTCCGCCGAGAGAGCTGGTGACCGAAGTCGCCGCCCCTCCCTACGACGTGCTCGATTCGTCCGAGGCCAGGGCGATGGCGGGGGAGAAGTCTCTCCTGCACATCACAAAGCCGGAGATTGATTTCGAACCCATGTTGTCCGACCACGATCCGAGGGTGTACGACAGAGCCGTGGAGAATTTCCGCCGCTGGCGGGACAACGGTTGGCTGGTCAGGGATCCCGGGCAGTATTATTATGTCTACGCCCAGACCATGGGCGGCCGTACACAGTACGGAATCGTGCTCTGCGCCCACACGGACGACTACAGTTCGGGCGCGATCAAGAAGCATGAGCTGACCCGCAGGGACAAGGAGGACGACAGGATGATACACGTGAGGATACAGAACGCCAATATCGAACCCGTCTTCTTCTCCTACAAGGACAATCCCGAACTGTCCGCCATAGTTTCGGAGACCGTGTCGGGCCCTTCGGAGTACAGGTTTACCGACGAGAACGGTTTCGGACATGAGTTCTGGGTCATCCGCGACGCCGCCGTGAACGACAGGATAACGCGTATCTTCACCGGAGAGGTCGAGGCCTTCTATGTCGCCGACGGTCATCACCGCACCGCAGCGGCCGCCAGAGTGGGGGCCGAGAAGAGGGCGCAGAATCCCGGCCACACCGGTGACGAGGAGTACAACTGGTTCATGGCCGTGTGCTTCCCCGAGAGCCAGCTCAGGATAATAGATTACAACAGGGTCGTGAAGGATCTCGCCGGAATGGACGGTCCTGCCTTCCTTGAGCGGCTGTCCGAAGACTTCGAGCTGGAGTGCAGGGGAAAGGAGGCGTATCATCCCGACAGGCTCCACAATTTCTCCATGTACCTCGACGGACAGTGGTATTCTCTGACCGCAAGACCCGGGCGCTACGACGATTCGGATCCGATAGGCGTTCTGGATGTCACCGTGCTTTCGCGGCTCGTTCTGGACAAGCTGCTGGGAATCAAGGATCTGCGTACCGACAAGCGCATCGATTTTGTCGGAGGCATACGCGGACTTGACGAACTTGCCAGGCGGGTCGATTCCGGAGAGATGAGAGTGGCTTTCGCCCTCTATCCCGTGTCGATGCGCCAGCTTGTCGACATCGCCGACAGCGGCATGATAATGCCTCCCAAGACCACCTGGTTCGAGCCCAAGCTGCGTTCCGGGCTGGCTGTTCACACTTTAGACTGACAAGACATGAAAGCTGATTCCGACCTGATTCGAGTGACGCTCAAGAATTTCTTCGGCTACGACACTTTCAAGGGCGAGCAGGAGAAGATAATCAAACACCTTGTAGGCGGCGGCGACTGTTTCGTGCTCATGCCGACGGGCGGCGGAAAGTCTCTGTGCTATCAGCTGCCCGCGCTGGTCATGGGCGGTACCGCGATAGTCATCTCTCCTCTGATTGCGCTCATGAAGAATCAGGTCGATCTGCTGCGCGGTTTCGTGAACGGCGACGCGAGCATCGCCCATTTCCTGAACTCCTCGCTTTCGCGGGCCCAGATCGACGAAGTCCGGGAAGATCTTCTGGCCGGCAGGACAAAGCTGCTGTATGTGGCTCCGGAATCACTGACCAAGGAGGAGAACGTGGCGCTGCTCAAGGAAATCGAGATTTCGTTCTACGCGGTCGACGAGGCGCATTGCATCTCCGAATGGGGGCATGACTTCAGGCCGGAGTACCGCCGGATAAAGTCCATCGTCGACCAGATAGGCCGGAGGCCCATAATCGCCCTGACCGCCACTGCCACCCCAAAGGTCCAGAGCGACATACTGAAGACGCTGGGCATCCCTGAAGCCGAGGTGTTCAAGTCCTCGTTCAACAGGCCCAACCTCTATTACGAGATCAGGGACAAGGTGGAGCCCGAGAAGGACATAGTCAAGTTCATACGCCAGAATCTCGGAAAGTCCGGAATAATCTACTGCCTGAGCCGCAAGAAGGTTGAGGATCTCGCCGAACTCCTGAACATCAACGGGATACGCGCCCTGCCCTATCATGCCGGACTTGATGCGAAGACCAGAGCCGAGAATCAGGACAGGTTCCTGATGGAGGAGGTGGACGTGATAGTGGCGACCATCGCGTTCGGGATGGGCATAGACAAGCCCGACGTGCGCTTTGTGATACACTACGACATTCCCAAGAGCATAGAGAGCTATTATCAGGAGACCGGGCGTGCCGGCCGGGACGGCCAGGAGGGACGCTGCATAGCCTATTACAGCTATAAGGACATACAGAAGCTCGAGAAGTACATGCAGGGCAAGCCGGTTGCGGAGCAGGAGATAGGACGCCAGCTGCTGGCGGAAGTGACTGCCTACGCCGAGTCGAGCCAGTGCCGCAGGAAACTGCTGCTCAACTATTTCGGCGAGACCTACGCGCAGGACAGCTGCCACTGCTGCGACAACTGCCTGCATCCGAGGCCGACTTTCGACGGACGGAACGAGATGAAGCTCGTGCTGGATCTGGTCGCCTCGCTGCCCGAACATTTCAAGATAGAGCATCTTGCGAACATACTCGCAGGCGAGAGCAATTCGATGATAAAGTCCTACCGCCACGACGAGCTGGCTTTCTTCGGGGCGGGGGCCGCCCATTCGAAGAAATTCTGGCTTGCAGTGCTGCATCAGGGTGTCATCGCCCATCTTCTGGAGAAGGAGATAGAGGCTTACGGCCTGATCCACATAACCGAGCTCGGACGGAAGTTCCGGCAGGATCCCTGGGAACTGCGTCTTGTGGAGGACAGGGTCTTTCTGGGCGGGTCGGATTCCGACGAGGACGACGAGGAGACGGCTGCCGCCGCTTCGGCCATGAAGTCCGGAGGGGCGGGCGACCCGGTGCTGCTCGCTATGCTCAAGGACCTGCGCAAGGACCTTTCCAGAAGGCTAAGGCTCCAGCCCTGGATCATTTTCGGCGATCCCGCGCTCGAGGACATGTCCATATCCTATCCCATAAGCCTTGAAGAACTCAAGAACTGTCAGGGAGTCGGCGACGGAAAGGCCCGGAAGTTCGGAAAGGAGTTCGTCGAACTTATCAGAAAATATGTCGAGGAGAACGAGATCGAGCGTCCGGACGACTTCGTGATAAAGTCCGCGCCGAACAAGTCCGCCGACAAGGTGTTCATAATCCAGAGCATCGACAGGCACATGTCGCTCGAGGACATCGCGGCCGCGAAGAACATGGACATGGACGAGCTCATGGGGGAGATAGAGGCCATAGTCGCGAGCGGAATGAAGCTGAACCTCGACTATTATATAGAGGAGAATCTCGATGAGGAGATAGTCGGGGATATCTACGACTATTTCAGGAACGAGGCCGTTTCGGATGACGTGCAGGCCGCGCTCGAGGCTCTCGGTCCGGATTATTATGAGAATGAGGTGCGCCTCGTGCGCATCAAGTTTCTGTGCGAGGTGGCGTCGTGATACCGCAGGAGACAGTCAACCTCATACTCGACACCGCCCAGATAGTGGATGTGGTCGGCGATTATGTGACGCTCAGGCGCCGCGGGGCGAATTATGTCGCCTGCTGCCCTTTCCACAACGAGAAGACTCCGTCGTTCTATGTCTCCCCGGCAAAAGGTATCTACAAGTGCTTCGGCTGCGGAAAGGCCGGGACGGCCGTCGGCTTCGTGATGGAGGAGGAGCACTGCTCCTACACCGAGGCCCTGCGCTATCTCGCGAGGAAGTACAACATAGAGATAGTCGAGGAGGCGGAGGATCCCGAGGAACTCATGCGCCGCCAGAAGAAGGAGAGCCTGCTTCTGGTTTCGGAATATGCCCAGAAATTCTTTCACGGGCAGCTTGCTTCGGGGGAAGGCCGTGATGTCGGCTATGCGTATTTCCGTTCGAGAGGCATAGAGGACGCCACGATAGAGAAATTCGGCCTCGGATGGGCCCCCAGAGGGCGTTCCGTCTTCACCGACGCCGCCATCGCGGCCGGCTACAAGCCAGAATACCTGGTGGACGCCGGTCTCTCGGTGCGCAATGACGACGGCACTCTCACCGACAAGTTCAGGGAGCGCGTCATGTTCCCCGTACACTCGGTCAGCGGCAGGGTGGTGGCGTTCAGCGGCCGTACCCTGCGCTCGGACAATCCGGCGAAGTACGTCAACTCCCCGGAGACGGAAATCTACATCAAGAGCCGCAACCTGCTCGGCATCTGGTTCGCCAAGTCGGAGATATCCCGTCAGGACAAGTGCATCCTTGTCGAGGGCAATGTCGACATGGTCATGATGCACCAGCTCGGGATATGCAACGTGGTGGCCTCCTGCGGCACCTCCCTCACCGTGGAGCAGGTCAGGCTTATCCATAAGTTCACGGAGAACATGACGATCATGTACGACGGGGATTCCGCCGGCGTGCATGCAGCCCTGCGCGGAATCGACCTCGTGCTTTCCGAAGGGATGAACGTGAAGATAGTGCTGCTCCCTGAAGGTGACGACCCCGATTCCTTCAGCCGCAGGCATACTCTGGAAGAGGTCCGCGCCTATATCGAGGCGGAGGAGAAGGACTTCATCGCGTTCAAGACCGAGCTTCTGCTCGGAGAGGCCGCCGGAGATCCTCTGAAGAAGGCCAACCTTATCAATGACATAGCCGACACTATCGCCGAGATTCCCGACGCGGTGAAGCGGGCTACCTATGTGGAGTTCACTGCGGAGCAGTTCCGGATAGAGACCCAGATACTTTTCGACAGGATAGCCGGACGGAGGCGGAAGATGATCGAGGACAGGAAGAGCGCGATGCGCCGGGAGGAGAGGGAGAGCCGCCGCGGTGCGGATCAGACCGGAGCTTCTGCGGACGGAGCTCCGGAGATGCGGAATGACGATGTCTCCGGGAGGGAGGCGTGGACCGAGGAGAACAGGGTGCTGGCCGGCACGGAGAAGGATCTGGTCTGGTTCCTGCTGTCGCACGGCGACGAACCCATGGAATTCGAGAGCGATTCTGAGTTTTATTCGGGTTCCGAAGAGGAGAAGACGACCGTGGCCGACTTTATCCGCGACGCTCTCGAAAGCGACGGGACGAGGATGGCCAATTCGGCCTACGACGCGGTCTACAATGCATATTTCGACTGCTACGACAGGGGGCTTTCCAGGGAGGAGACCGTCAAGGCTCTGCTGGACTCGCCCGACAGAAAGGTCGCGGCGGTGGCGGCCGCCCTGTACACGGAGAAATATGTGCTGTCGGTGAGCACTTTCCGCAATTCAATGACCACCACTCAGTCCTGGCTTGTCGCGCAGGTGCCCAGAACCATAATGTTTTATGCAGAAAGGCGTCTTCAGGACAGATATGATACGCTCGTGCGCAGGCTGTCCGGAGCGTCGGACGAAGAGCAGCTGCAGCTGCTTCAGGAAATGAAGAAGGTCCAGACGGCCCAGCTCCGTATCAGGCAGAAGATCGGACGCGAGAAGCGTTAGCCTGAAGTCCGCATTTGCTTAAATTGATTTTATAAGATAATTTTGCCTTTCGCTTCACGGGCGGCACCGTGATTGCATGGCTGTGCCCGGCTCGCCTCCGGGCGGTAAAATATAGGAAAATGGATTCAAGATTCAAGAGAACGCTTGTGACCTGCGCACTGCCCTACACCAACGGGCCGGTGCATATCGGGCATCTTGCCGGAGTCTATGTGCCGGCCGACATCTATGTCAGATATCTCCGTCTCAGGGGAGAGGACGTGCTTTTCGTGTGCGGCTCCGACGAGCATGGTGTTCCGATTACGATAAAGGCTCGCGAGCAGGGCTGCTCTCCCCAGGACATAGTCGACAGGTATCACGGCCTGATCCGTGATTCCTTCGCCGGTCTCGGCATCAACTTCGATGTCTACGGCAGGACCACCTCGAAGATTCACGAGAAGACGGCCTCCGACTTCTTCCGCAAGCTCTATGACGAGGGCAAGTTCATCGTCCGCGAAAGCGAGCAGTACTACGACCCGGAGGCGAAGACCTTCCTCGCCGACCGCTATATCGTAGGCACTTGTCCGAAGTGCGGTTTCGAGGGCGCCTACGGCGACCAGTGCGAGAAGTGCGGAAGCACCCTGAGCCCCGAGGAGCTCATCAACCCCAGGAGCAAGCTCAGCGGAGCGCAGCCCGTGAAGAAGAAGACCAGCCACTGGTACCTGCCTCTGCAGGACTATGAGCAGTGGCTTCGCGAATGGATACTCGAGGGACACAAGGAGTGGAGGCCCAATGTCTACGGTCAGGTCAAGAGCTGGCTCGACGGCGGACTTCAGCCCCGCGCCGTGACCCGCGACCTTGAATGGGGCGTGCCGGTTCCGGTCGAAGGTGCCGAGGGCAAGGTGCTCTATGTGTGGTTCGACGCGCCCATCGGCTATATATCCAACACCCGCGAACTTTTCCCCGACGACTGGGAGAAATGGTGGAAGTCCGACGACACGAGACTCGTGCACTTCATCGGCAAGGACAACATAGTCTTCCACTGCATCGTGTTCCCCTCGATGCTCAAGGCCCACGGCGGCTATATACTTCCCGACAACGTGCCGTCCAACGAGTTCCTGAACCTCGAGGGCGACAAGATCTCCACCTCCCGCAACTGGGCCGTATGGGCGCACGAATATCTGCGCGACTTTCCCGGGAAGGAGGACGTGCTGCGCTACGTGCTCACCGCCAACGCACCGGAGACCAAGGACAACGACTTCAGCTGGAAAGACTTCCAGCAGCGCAACAACAGCGAGCTCGTGGCGATATTCGGCAATTTCGTGAACCGCGCCGTCGTGCTCACGCACAAATACTTCGAAGGTAAGGTGCCCGCGTGCGGGGCGCTTGAGCCCGTAGACCGCGAGGCTCTCGATCAGATACCGCGCCTGAAGGATTCGCTCGAGAAGAATCTTGACGGCTTCCATTTCCGCGAAGCCCTCAAGGACGCCATGTCCATCGCGCGTGTCGGCAACAAGTACATCTCCGACACCGAACCCTGGAAGGTCATCAAGACCGACCGCGACAGGGCTGCGACCATACTCAACATCTCCCTCCAGATCTGCTGCGACCTCGCTCTTGCATTCGAACCCTTCACGCCTTTCGCCGCGGAGAGGCTGCGCAGGATGCTGCGGGTGGGACTGGAGGCCGGTTTCGACCATCGTCCGGAGAGGGACGGAGCCGCGCAGCATAGCTGCTGGTGCCCTGATCCGGTGGCTTCGGGATCCGTGAACCGCTCTTCCGGCGATGATTCCGGCGTGCGTCTTGAGTGGTCCGTGCTCGGCGGGGAGGACATTCTGCCTGCGGGCCATGCTCTCGGGGAGGCTGAGCTGCTGTTCGCCAAAGTCGAGGATGACGCGATAGCGGCCCAGCTGTCGAGGCTTGAAGCTGTCAAGGCGGAACATGCCGCCGCAGCTGCGGCCGAGGCGGCGAAGAGGGTCGCGCCGATGAAGGAAGAATGCAGCTACGAGGATTTCGAGAAGATGGACATACGCACGGCTACCGTCATCGACGCCGAACGCGTTCCCAAGACCGACAAATTGCTCAAGCTGACGATAGACACCGGCATCGACAGGCGCGTGATAGTCTCCGGGATAGCCGAATACTACAGTCCCGATGACATGAAGGGCAGGCAGATATGCATTCTCGCCAATCTCAAGCCCCGTACCATACGCGGCATAGAGAGCAGGGGCATGATACTGATGGCAAGACAGGGCGACGGCAAGATGCGCTTCATCACTCCCCAGGAGGTCCTTGCCGACGGCTCACAGATAAACTGACGCAAGATGAAGGTACTGATAATAGACGACGAACGCTCGATACGCAATTCTCTCGGAGAGATTCTCTCCGACGAGGGTTATGAGGTTGACACCGCCGAAGACGGCGCCGCGGGAGTGGCGCTGGTCGGGAAGGAGCACTATGACGTGATATTCTGCGACATCAAGATGCCCGGAATGGACGGCATCGAAGTGCTCGACAAGCTCACCGGCATGGGGATAGATTCCGCCATCGTGATGATTTCCGGCCACGGCGACATCGACACCGCGGTCGAATGCATAAAGAAAGGGGCTTTCGACTTCGTACAGAAGCCTCTTGATCTCAACCGTATCCTGATAACCATCCGCAACGCCACGGAGAGGACCACTCTGACAATCCAGAACAAGGTTCTCAAAAAGAAAGTCTATGGCGCTGACATGATAGGCGATTCGGCTCCGATGCAGCATGTGCGGGACATGATAGCCAAGGTGGCTCCGACCGACGCCAGGGTGCTGATAACCGGCCCCAACGGCTCTGGAAAGGAACTGGTGGCCCGCAACCTTCACCAGCAGAGCGGCCGCAGCGCAATGCCTTTCGTCGAGGTCAACTGCGCGGCGATACCGGGCGAACTCATCGAGAGCGAGCTGTTCGGACACGAGAAGGGCTCGTTCACTTCGGCGATCAAGCAGCACAAGGGCAAGTTCGAGCAGGCCGACGGCGGCACTCTGTTCCTCGACGAGATCGGCGACATGAGCCTGGCCGCACAGGCCAAGGTCCTGAGGGTCCTTCAGGAGAGAAAACTCTCCCGTGTCGGCTCCGACAAGGACATCACGGTCGACGTGAGGGTGATAGCCGCGACCAACAAGGATCTCGTGAAGGAGATCGCCGAGGGGCGTTTCCGTGAGGATCTCTATCACCGCCTGAGTGTGATTCTGATCAAGGTGCCTTCTCTGAACGAGCGCCGTGACGACATCCCTCTGCTGCTGGATTATTTCCTCAAGAAGTACACCGAGGGCGGCAAGCCCCGCAGCTTCACTCCGGAGGCGGTCGAACTGCTCTGCCGCAAGGACTGGCCGGGAAACATCCGCGAACTGGACAATGTGGTGGACCGTCTGCTGATTCTCGGCGACGAGCCTGTCACGGCTGACAATGTGCGCGAATACGTGAATCTGTAAGTCTATTTCTTCCGGATTATCGACAGCCCGTCTCGAAGCGGCAGCACTACTACTTCCACACGGGGGTCCTTCGCCACGAAGTCGTTGAACGCCACGAGGCCCGCCGTCTGGGCGTCGTGCGGCACCGGGTTGGCGTAGACCTTGCCGTCCCAGAGCACGTCGTCGGCCACAAGCACTCCTCCCGGCCTCAGCAGTGGGAGCACCAGTTCGTAATACTTGAGGTATTCGCGCTTGTTGGCGTCGATGAACGCGAAATCGTACGGCTCTTCGGCGACGGCGTTTCCTTGTCCTGACAGCAGCAGCGCGGCATCTCCGATGTGCAGTCTGATTTTCCCTGCGACTCCGGCCCTCTCCCAGCCTTCGCGCATCAGGTCTTCAAGTTCGTCGTTTATCTCGAAGGCGTCGAGAACTCCGTCTTCGGGCAGTCCGAGCGCTATGCAGGTGCCGGAGTAGCCGGTGAAGGAACCTATCTCAAGGGCCCGCTTCGCCGCCGAGATCTCTACGAGCATCTTCAGCAGCTCGCCCTGGACCTGCCCTGAGAGCATCTGCGGATATTTCGTGCGTATGTTTGTCTGCCGTTCCGTCCAGAGCAGCGCTTCCGACGGAAGACTGCTGTGCTCCCGGAGATATCTATAGAGGGATGATTCCATTTCTGCGTTCGAATTGTCGGATTTCCGCCTTGGAGAACAGGGCGTCCTTCGAACCTTTGTATTTGGTCCGTCCGTAATAGTAGAGTTCGTGCGTCTCGGCCGAGATGAGCATCTTGTAGCAGTAGCTGCGGAACGAGATAGCTGTCGGAGCTATGACTATCCCCACCACCGCGCCCGGAGTTCCTTCCTGGAAAATCGTGTCCACGTCTTCGCTGTTCACGTGCACCCGCATCCCGGTGAGCTTGCGGCTGTTGTACCACGACAGTCCGGAATAGGCGGCCTGGTCGGAGATCATGGCCTCCTCCGCAAAAGCCTGGACGATGTCGATGAACGCCCCCATGTACATGAGCTCCCTTCCGCTGGGGTCGCCTATGCTTGCGATGGGGATTCTGACGACTTCGAAGGGCTTTTTCAGATTGTCGCTTTCGTTCTCCCTGCCTCCCTTGGTGAGAATCATGAAGGCTATGCCCTCTACCGTTCCGAGCCTCAGGAAGTAGTAGCCGTTGTCCTCGCGGAGCTTCTCGTACTCCTCCGCGGTGCAGAATTCGAACGGGGAGATCCGCCAGCGTGAAGCTATCTCATCCCGCATGCATATCTCCAGCAGGGAAGTGCCTCCTGCGACGACCTTGAGCGTCTTCGTGGGGAAGTCTTCGAGCTTCGCCTTGCGCGTGTAGAGCTTCTGCGCGGAGGCCGGGATGCACAGGAGCAGCAGTGCGAGTCCTGTAAAAAATTTTGTCAACAGCGCTTTCATAGCCCAAAGTTACGAATTAATCATTACATTTGTAATCTATGTCAGATTATGTTGTATCAGCCCGCAAATATCGTCCTGAGACTTTCGAATCGCTTATAGGTCAGGACAATATAGCAAAGACGCTCAAAAACTCGATACTTCGCGGACAGCTGGCCCACGCCTATCTGTTCTGCGGACCGAGAGGGGTCGGGAAGACGAGTACGGCGCGAATATTCGCGAAGACCATCAACTGCTCGAATCCCGGACCTGACCTGACGCCCTGCGGCGAATGCGAGTCCTGCATATCGTTCAGAGAGGGTCGTTCGTATTGCATCCACGAGCTTGATGCCGCTTCCAACAACGGAGTCGACGACATCAAGAATCTCATGGATCAGGTGCAGATACCTCCGCAGACCGGGAAGTATTCGGTCTATATCATAGACGAGGTCCACATGCTCTCGGCGGCGGCCTTCAACGCCTTCCTGAAGACTCTGGAGGAACCGCCCGCACATGCCATCTTCATCCTGGCGACCACCGAGAAGCATAAGATTCTCCCCACCATCCTGAGCCGCTGCCAGACATACGACTTCAATCGCATAAGCGTGCCGGACATTGTCCGCAACCTGCGCGCCATCGCGGAGAAGGAGGGTGTCGTCATCGACGACGAGTCGCTGCACGTGATAGCCCACAAGGCCGACGGGGCGATGCGCGACGCGCTGACAATCTTCGACCAGACCGTCGCCTTCTGCGGTACGGAGGTGAAATATGCGGACGTGCTTCACAATCTGAATGTCCTGGACTACGAGTACTGTTTCCGCCTTGTCGACTGCTTCCTTGCCGGAGACTACGGCGGAGCGCTGCTGATTTTCGACGAGATTCTGTCCAAGGGCTTCAACGCCCTGTACTTCGTGTCCGCGCTCGGTTCGCATCTGCGCGACCTGCTCGTGAGCCGCACGGGAGGGCTGGAGTCGCTGCTGGATCTTCCCGACTCGCTGCGCCGCAGATATGCCGAACAGGCCGGGCGCTGTTCCGTCAGGTTCCTCTATGACGCTCTCGGCGTGTGCTCCCAGTGCGAAGCCGGCTATCGTGCTTCATCGAACCAGCGGCTGCATATCGAGTTTTCGCTGATGAAGATGGCTTTCCTGAACACGGCCCCGTCGGCAGTCGTGTCGTCCGCTCCCGCAGAATCCGGTGCTGTCCGTCCTGCAGCCGCGCCCGTGCAGCCCGTGCCCGCGGAGACTTCGGCTCCGGCAGCCCCCGTGGCCCCGGCCTCCGCTCCCGCCGAGATTCCGGTGCCTGAAGAAAGACCGGCCGCCGCTTCCGCCGTTTCCGGTGAAGGCGCGGCTCCGCGTCCCGCCGCTCCTGAAAGGCGCAGGGCCGCGAAATCTGGAGCATCGCTGTCCCTCAAGTCTCTGATGACCGAAGACGAGGTGCCGGCTGCCGCGGCAGAATCTGTCCCGGATACCGCCGCCGGGCCGTCCTTTCCCTCCGACGACGAGATTGCATCGAAGTGGCAGGAGCTCGCGGCGATGTACGCTTCACAGCCCCGCCTCTCCAACGCGCTCTCCAGCTCCAGACTGAAGTTCGACGCAGGAGTCGTGGACGGACGCAGGCTCATAGAATTCTCGGTGGTCAACGAGGCCCAGAAGAAATGGATAGAGGAGAAGGTGCTGCGCGACCTTGAAGCGAGGTTCTGCAGACTTACGGAATGCGCCGCGCTGAGGCTCCAGCCCTATGTCCTGCCTGTCGAGGGGGATACGGAGGTGCGGAAATACATGCCGGCCGAGAAGGCCGAAGACCTTATGAGCAAGAATTCAGAAGTCAAGAACCTTGTCATAGACCTGGCTCTGGACATCAAATAACAGACGACAGATATGAAACTCCGCTGCGAAAATCTTGTGAAGAAATACGGAATGAGAACCGTGGTGAAAGGGGTGTCCATGGAAGTCAGCCAGGGAGAGATTGTCGGATTCCTGGGGCCCAACGGAGCCGGAAAGACCACGAGCTTCTACATGATAACCGGACAGATAGTGCCCAACGAAGGGAAGGTGTTCCTCGATGACGAGGAGATTACGAATCTTCCGATGTACAGGAGAGCCCAGAAGGGCGTGGGATATCTGCCGCAGGACGCTTCGGTGTTCCGCAAGATGTCCGTCGAGGACAATATAGTGTCCGTGATGGAGATGAAGGGACTTCCGGCGGCCGAGAGGCGCGAGAGGCTGGAGTCGCTGATCGACGAGTTCAATCTCTCGAAAGTGCGCAAGTCGCTCGGAATCCAGCTTTCCGGAGGTGAGCGCCGCCGCTGCGAGATCGCCAGGGCTCTGGCCATCGACCCGAAGTTCATCCTGCTCGACGAACCTTTCGCCGGCGTGGACCCCATCGCGGTGGAGGATATCCAGTACATAATCGCGAAGCTCAAGTACCGCAACATCGGGGTCATAATCACTGACCACAACGTGGGCGAAACCCTGGCGATCACCGACAGGGCGTATCTCCTATATGAGGGCTCCATTCTTCAGGAGGGGACGCCCGCCCAGCTCGCATCCGACGAGGACGTGCGCACGAAGTATCTCGGTTCCGGCTTCATCCTCAAGCGTTCCGTCTCGGTGGAGCGCGCGAAGGCCGAATATCTTGCGAAGCAGAAAACAGCAACAGAATAGACATGACCATCCCGGATATAACCATAGCGGTCGACGGCTACTCGTCCACGGGCAAGAGCTCGTTCGCGAAACTCGTCGCCAGGAAGTTCGGCTTCCTGTACCTCGATTCCGGCGCTCTCTACAGGGCGGTGACCCTCTTCGCGCAGGAGAACGGGCTGATTTCGCCCGAAGACGAGATCTCCCCCGCGCTGGAACAGGCTCTGAAGTCGCTCGAAGTCAGTTTCGGGCAGGACGGCCGCACATATGTCGGCGAGCGCTGCGTCGAGCGGGAGATACGTTCGATGAAGGTTTCTTCGCAGGTGAGCCCCGTCGCGACCGTGCCGTATGTGCGGGAGTGGGTGGACGGCTGTCTTCACCGGCTCGCCTCGGGAGGCAGAGTCGTGATGGACGGCCGCGACATAGGCACGGCGGTGTTCCCGGACGCGGAGCTCAAGATATTCATGACCGCGAGCCCCGAAGTGAGGGCGCGCAGGCGCTTTGACGAAATGGCCGACAAGGGTGGCAATCCTGTCTATGAGGAGGTTCTCGCGAACATACGGCAGCGCGACTACATCGACTCGCACCGCGAAGCGTCGCCCCTGCGCAGGGCCCCTGACGCCTTCGGTCTGGACAATTCCCACATGACTCTCGAAGAAGAGCTGGCATGGATCACCGGTCTGATTCAGGGCAAGTTCGGCATATTATGATGACGGTGGAGATCGACGCCGCCTCCGGCTTCTGCGGAGGGGTGATAAGGGCCATCAAGGCCGCCGAGGACCATCTTTCCGAGTACGGCGGCAGACTGTATTCCCTCGGCGCGATAGTCCACAACGAGGAGGAGCTCGCGAGGCTGGAGTCAATGGGGCTCGTGACCGTGGCGTCCTCGCAGCTGCCCGGCCTTGAGCGAACCGATGGGGAGCCGCTGCTGATAAGGGCCCATGGAGAGCCTCCCGAAGTCTATGGGATGGCGGAGAAACTCGGCTACCGCATAATCGACTGCACCTGCCCGGTGGTGCTCAGGCTCCAGAGGGACATTAGGGAGGCGTACGCGGCACTGGCCGGTCGGGGAAGGATAGTCATCTTCGGCAAGAAGGGCCATCCGGAGGTGCTCGGCCTGGTCGGGCAGGCCGGAGGCGATGTCCTCGTGATCCAGAGCCCCGAACACGCTGTCGGTCTTGTGGATTCGGGGGAGCTTCGCACGGACGCGGACATCGAGCTTTTCTCCCAGACTACCATGAATCCCGACGGGTATGCGGAACTCTGCTGCTATCTGCGGGAAAGGATGAGCGGTGGCGCCAGGCTGGTCGTGCATGACACTATCTGCCGCCAGGTGGCCTCCAGGCACAGGGATCTCGCCGAGTTCGCGCGCGGACATGACGTGATAGTCTTCGTGTCCGGAAGGGAGAGCTCCAACGGGAAAGTTCTGTTCGACCTCTGCCGGAACGAGAATCCACGGACCGTCCATGTCCAGTCGGCCTCGGATCTGAAGCCCGAATGGTTCCGCGACGGCGACAGGGTGGGCGTCTGCGGTGCGACCTCCACGCCCAAATGGCTGCTCGAAAAAGTGGCGGAGGCGGTGGAAAATTTGCAATAGTTCCGCCGATTGACTATTTTTGCACGATATCAACGAAATGATTCAAGAATAAATATTTATGGCAACAACAGCAGATTTCAAAAACGGTCTTTATCTCAAGTACAACGACAAGCCCTGTCAGATAGTATGGTTCCAGCACGTGAAGCCCGGCAAAGGCCCCGCTTTCGTGAAGACCAAGCTCCGCAACCTTGAGAACGGCCGTATTCTGGAAAACACTTTCACCGCCGGTGCGAAAATCGAGACCATCGACGTGGAGCGCCGTCCCTATCAGTTCCTCTACGCCGAGGAGGACGGCTACAACTTCATGCACGAGGAGACATTCGAGCAGATTCTCCTGCCCAAGGACGTGGTGGAGAACGCGGACCTCATGAAGGAAGGCCAGCATGTGGAGATGATGTTCGTGGTAGGCGAGGAGAAGTGCCTGACCTGCGAACTCCCCACTTACGTGACCCTCGAAGTCACATATTCAGAGCCTGCCGTCAAGGGCAACACCGCCTCGACTTCGGCTCTCAAGGAAGTCACTCTCGAGACCGGGGCCAAGATCATGGTTCCTCTGTTCATCGAGACCGGTGACAGGATCACGGTCAACACCACCGACCGCTCATACGGCCAGAGGGTATAGGCGCTACATGCGCTCGATTTTCAGCTGCTGTATCTTGTAGCTGTCCCCTTTGGAGCTCACGAATATCGTGACCATGAAATTTTCGCCTCCGGCAGTCAGACTGCCGAGGGCGTATTTCATATTGGCCTTTTCCGCCGCGTGGGTTATGTCGAAGGACTGGGGCGTGTGGGAGGAGAAGAAGGCCTTGACTATCTGCTTTGCCTGGGCCTTGCTGGCCGTGCTTCCGTCGCTGATGATGCTTATCTCCAGATTGTCGTCGAACCAGGCGGACAGGCATTCGGCGTCTCCTTTGACTATGTATTTGCTGATGGGGAGGAATACGTCGTATCTCTCGGACTGTGCCGGCAGATTCAGGCACGAAAGCAGCAGGAATGCAGCCGCGGTTATTTTGATGAAGTTCACCACGGCCCCATATTTTGCAAATATCAAGCCACATGGCTATATTTGTAACAACCGCAAAATATGTCCAGATGAAAAGAATTTTTTTTGTTTTCCTGCTTCTGCTGAGTTCGGTTTCAGTGAGGGCGGAGCAGATAGAAGTGCGCAATCTTGAAGGCAGGGAGAGCCGGCTGCTTCAGGGAAGTTCCTGGGGAATTCCCTTCAAGAAGGGGGAGGTCCCGCAGAATTCGACCTTTCTCGTGACCGATTCTTCCGGAGTTCCGGTGCCTTCCGACAGCAGGACTCTGGCTTTCTGGCCCGACGGCTCGTTGAAATGGGTGGGATTTTCCGCCGTGACCTCCGGTGAGGACAGGCTGACCGTCAATGTCGGCGTCCGCAGAGGAAAGCCTGCGATGTATCCCGAGCGCGGCATCGCGACGATGACCGACGGAGGAGTCAGAGTGAATACGGGTGTGATTGACTGCGTGTTCCCGTCCGAAGGCTCGTCCGTGATCCGCGACATCCGTATCGGCGGCAGGGAAATCGTGTCTGAGGCCAGGCTTGTCGCCGTGCTGGAGTGCAGGGACGGTGAGCGGGCCGTGAATTATGAAGATTTTGAAAGCCGCATAGACAGCGTCCGGCTCTGCCGGAATACGCCCGTGCAGGCGGCTGTGAAGATATCCGGGAAGCACAGGTCCGTCAGCGGCGATCGTGAATGGCTTCCTTTCACATTGTACTGCACGATGTACAAGGGAGTGCCGTCGATATCCGTCACTCACACTTTCAGATTCGACAGCGACGGCAGGGAAGATTTCGTCAAGGGCCTGGGTTTCAGGCTGTATGTGCCTTTCCGCGAAGAAGTCCACAACAGGCATGTGAGGTTCGCCGGAGACGGCCTTGACGGGGCTGGATTCTGGTGTCAGCCCGTCAGGCTCGCTCCCGGCTACAGACCGAGTGCCGGAAGAGTGTTCGTCGACTCTTATCAGGAGTATCTGCGCGGCGCACGGCTTCCCGACGCCTCCGAGCTTTCCGAGTCGGAAAGGGCCGCTCTGGAGACCTGCCCCGTCTGGGGGGACATGCGTCTCGTCCAGAATAATCCGAATTCATATTCGATATCCAAGAGAACTTCTCCTGAAAGCTCCTGGGTCCATTATGTCGACGGCGGACGGTCTCTCGGCGGCGCCCTGCTCGGCGATTCGTCCGGAAGCGTGTTCCTGGGCATAAGGAACTTCTGGCAGAGCTATCCTTCCGCCCTGTATGTCGATGACGCCGGTTCGGACGAGGGCTGCCTGACGGCGTGGCTCTGGTCTCCCGGCGCCGAGGCCATGGACATGCGCCATTACGACACGGTCGGACACGATCTCAAGATCAACTACGAAGATTACAAGGAGGGATGGGAGTCCCCTTACGGAGTGGGCCGGAGGTCGGATCTGGAGCTCAGGCTTTTCGACGCTGTTCCCGACAATGCGGAACTGCTGGAAGTGGCCAGGGCGGTGCAGAAACCCGTCCAGTTCAGCTGCACCCCCGAATATTTCCATGAGGTCGAGGCGTTCGGAGACTACTGGGGCCTGCCTGACTTCTCCAATCCGCTGTGCGCGGAAATCGAACGCAGGCTGGACATGACTCTCGAATACTACAAGGAGCAGGTCGACAGCCGCTCATGGTACGGCTTCTGGAACTACGGCGACGTGATGCACAACTATGACTTCACCCGTCACGACTGGAGATATGATATCGGCGGATGGGCGTGGAACAATATAGAGCTGGCGCCGAACGTGCTGCTTTGGACTTGCTTCCTCCGGACCGGGCGCGAGGATATCTGGACGATGGCGGAGGCCATGGAGAAGCATTCGAGCGAAGTCGACGTCCATCACATAGGGCGTTTCGCCCCGCTCGGCTCCAGACACAACGTCACGCACTGGGGAGACGGATGCAAGCAGCCGCGCATAGAGTACGCGGCAATGAAGCGCTATCTGTACTATCTTACGGGAGGAGACATGCGGACCGGAGAGCTTATGACCGAGCAGCTGGGCGCCGAGAAGGCCTATGATTACGCGAGGAGAGTCAGCACCTGGGGCGCGGTTTCCGGCACCTACATAAGGAGCAGCCTCAACGACTGGGCATACTATGCCGGCAACTGGATGCTTGAATGGGAGAGGACCGGAAACGAATACTACAGGGACAGGCTGCTGAACTCGATGAAGGACATCGTGGCTCTCGGAAGTCTCAGCGGTCGTCTGGCCTTCGATTATTTCGATCCCGAGACCGGCAGGTTCATGGTATATCTTAAGGAGGACCCCGAATACAGGGGTACGGTCGACGCACCCGAATCCGATTTCGCGCCCGCCGCTTCCTTGAGCCGCAGCCGGCTGGAGCGCATAGTGGGCTACAGGCTCGGAAACGTGCGCGGCGACACTTTCAGCACATTGTTCGGTGCTCCGGAGCTGCTCACCGACATACGCGCCACCGTCGACTATCCTGAGTTCTGGGAACTTGCCGACAATTCGTTCAGGGATATTTCGGATGTGGACGGAGGCCGCATGACCGGCCCCAGAATGGCGGCATGGGTCTGCGACTCCGAGAATGACGCGGAACTCGGGACGCTCGCCTGGAGGAATCTGCTTGACCGCGGCCGTACTGACAAGGAGAGCGACGGGACTCCGGTATCGGAGATTGAGAAGCCCCGGACGGTGACAGGCCCGGATCTGGTGAAACCTGCCTCCGACCCGTATTTCATGGGCCGGACCGCCGGCTGGCAGAGACATACTCCGTCCACCGTGCAGTGGCTGCTGAACGCCATAGAGGTCATGAACTGGGCCGGCGAATACGTTCCTGAAGAATGCGAATGACTCTTCTGACAGTCGGTAAGACGGACGTCGCGTGGGTGAAGGCGGGACTTGACACCTATGTGTCGAGGATAGCCCATTATGCGCCTTTCTCGCTTGTCGAGATACCTGAGCTCAAGAACGTCGCGTCTCTGGGCAGGGAGCAGATAAAGGCTAAGGAGGGGGAGCTCCTGCTCAGGCAGCTCAGGCCTTCGGACTATGTGGTGCTGCTCGATGAGCATGGCAGGAAATGCCGTTCGGTGGAGTTCGCGTCCTGGCTGCAGGACAGAATGGCCCGCGGCGGCGGTTCTGACATAGTCTTTGTCGTAGGGGGTGCCTACGGTTTCTCTCCCGAGGTGTACGCCAGAGCGGACTGGAAAATTTCGCTTTCGGACATGACCTTCTCCCATCAGATGGTGAGAACGATTTTTGCAGAGCAGCTCTACCGCGCCTTTACCATAATCAGAGGAGAACCATATCATCACGAGTGAAGATCGGTCGTAAAATAAGGGATTTGATCGCTCTTGCGGCGGCTGCCGCAGGCGTGGCGCTCATTGTCGCGGCTTTCGGCCCGTTCAGGATATCGAATGATCCGGTCACAGTGGCGAAACGGGTTTCGGCGGCTGTGGAGCGCAGGGTC
>DVLC01000120.1 GCA_018715685.1 Candidatus Cryptobacteroides merdipullorum | reverse complement strand
CCTACATTCTTTGAGGGGGTATAGCTCAGTTGGTAGAGCACCTGCTTTGCAAGCAGGGGGTCAAGAGTTCGAATCTCTTTATCTCCACGTTGATTTTTCAGACAGTTGCATCTTTGCGGCTGTCTTTTTTCGTATCAAGGCCTTCAACCTTGCATCGCACCCTGCTTCTGCGTATCTTTGCACCATGGAAAAATTCTCCTACTGGCAGCTGTTCGTGGTGTTCGCCAAGATAGGCACTTTCACGATAGGCGGAGGCTACGCGATGATTCCCGTCATCGAGAAGGAGCTCAGCAAGCGGGGCTGGATAGGCGCGAACGACCTCGATGACATCGTGGTCCTCGCCCAGAGCGCTCCGGGCCTGCTGGCGGTCAACATGGCCATCTATGCCGGCTACAAGGTCAGCGGAGTCAAGGGAAGCATTGTCGCCACCATAGGCGCGGTGATACCGTCGTTCCTGATTATCCTGCTGATAGCCATGTTCTTCACAAATTTCAAGGACAACGAAATCGTCCGTCGCATCTTCCAGGGCATTCGTCCTGTGGCCGTGGCGCTGATTCTCGTACCGGCCGTGAACATGGCGAAGAAAGGCTGCACCAACTGGTGGACCTGGCTCATCGCCGCCGTCACGCTGGGGCTCGTGGCCTTCCTCAAGGTCTCCCCCATCTGGATAATCATAGTCATAATAGTCTGCGCGGCAGGCATTACAACCCTCAGACAGAAAAAGTGATGCTACTGTTGTTCTGGCAGATATTCTCGACATTCTTCGTCATAGGCCTCTTCAACTTCGGAGGCGGCGGGGCCATGCTGTCGCTGATACAGGCCCAGGTCGTGAGCATACACGGCTGGCTGGACGAAGGCGCATTCACCGACATAGTGGCGATTTCCCAGACCACGCCCGGCCCGATAGGAATCAACTGCGCGACATACGTGGGATTCGAAGTCTTCCACAGCGCCGGCTACGGAATGGCGGCCGGAATCGTAGGCTCGTTCGCCGCGACCCTCGCGGTGGTGCTGCCGTCGTTTCTGGTGTTCTTCTTCATAATGAAGCTGTTCAACCGCTTCCACGAAGCCCCCGCGTTCACCGCGACCATGACGGTTCTGAAGCCCTCGGTCGCCGGACTGATCGCCGCGGCCGCTCTGGTGCTCATAATCGATTTCAGCTTCGGCTCCAATGGTCCGGAAATCAGGGTGCTGACCGACAATTTCCCGGACTGGAAATCGTGGCTGCTGTTCGCCGCAGCCTTCCTTCTCTCGTATTTCAACAAGATCGGGCCGATACAGCTGATACTGCTGTCGGCGGTCATCGGCCTGCTCATATACTGACAACCGCGATGAAACGTCTTCTGACAATACTCCTGATGCTGGCCGCTACGGTCATGCACGCCTCATCCCCCGACGGCATAGTTCCGAGGCCGCTCGAAACCGAACTCCTGAAAGGCGGCATGCGCGTGGCGGGCGCCCCATTCAAATGTGACCCCGACATAGATTCCGTCAGCTTCAGAACCATAAGCCGCTTTGCGGCGGAGCTCTCGCTGGCCAGCGGCAGGACCTGCGCGGTTTCGGCCCCGGTAGGCATAGAGGCGAGCGTCGGGAACGGTTCCGCCAAAGGCATGATCTTCCTCCGCGACAAGTCCATGCTACCGGAAGAATACCGTATAGAAATCGGACACCGGTACGCGGTCGTCTCCGCTTCAGGCACCGAAGGCTTCGCCCACGCCCTGCAGACTCTCCGGCAGTTGCTCCCCGAGAGCATCTACGCCGGCGTTCCTGCCGAGAACGAGCGCTGGATCCTCCCCTGCTGCACCATCCATGACCGTCCCGGATACGAGTGGCGCGGGCTGATGCTTGACTGCTCCCGGCATTTCTGGAGCGTTGGCGAAATCAAGCGCTGCCTCGACCTCATGGAGAGGTACAAGCTCAACCGCTTCCACTGGCACCTGACCGACGACCAGGGCTGGCGCATCGAGATAAAGTCACTCCCGCTGCTGACACAGATAGCATGCTGGCGCGAGGGTACGGCCACGGAAGACAGCCCGAGCGACCACATTCGCTACGGCGGATTCTACACGCAGGACGAAGTCCGGGAGATCGTCAGATACGCCCGGGAGCGCGGGATAACCGTGGTTCCTGAAATAACGCTGCCCGGACATGTCCTGGCGGCACTGTCGGCATATCCGGAAGTCGGATGCACCGGAGGCCCGTACGCGGCGGCGACAGACTGGGGAGTCAGCGACCAGCTGATATGCGCGGGCAAGGAGACGGGCTTCGAATTTCTGGAAAAAGTCCTTTCGGAGACTGCGGCGCTGTTCCCGTCGGAATACATCCACATAGGCGGCAGCGACTGCCCGACGACGGAATGGGAGAAATGTCCTGACTGCCGGCGAAGAATCGAGGAGCTCGGACTTCAGGACAACGCCGGACTTCTGGAATATTTCCTGACGCGCGTCGGCGACATGCTCGCCCGCGAGGGGAAAAAGGCGGTCCTCCGAAGCGAAGAACCCTCCGCAGAGGGACTGACGATGATGGAGGCGGAAGGGCATACCGAAGTCCTGGAAGACGGAGAGGTCATCGGGATACAGACCGACATCTGGACCGAGCACATATCGGCTCCGGAGCAGCTGGAGGCTCGACTTTTGTCGGCTTTGCCACAGTTGTCGGAAATTCAGTGGTGAATCAGGGAAAAATTTGTAAATTTGAAGAATCTAATCACATTATAGAACAATGGCAAACGTAGTAATCATGCCCAAGCAGGGCCAATCTGTCGAGAGCTGCATCGTCACGGAATTCAAGAAGAAAGTCGGTGACAAGGTTGCAGTCGGTGATGTTCTCTTCTCTTACGAAACTGACAAGGCCTCATTCGAGGAGGAGTCCAAGTTCGAAGGCACCGTTCTGGCGTGCTTCTTCAAGGACAATGACGAAATCCCGGTACTCACCAACGTGATGGTGATAGGAAACGAAGGTGAATCATTCGCGGAATTCGCTCCGGGCGGAGCGGCGGCCGAGACCGCACCCGCAGCACCCGCGGCAGAGCCGGCAAAGGCTGAGGCGCCCGCGGCGGCACCCGAGGCCGAAATCCCCGCAGCGGCAGTGACCGCAGGAGCGCCCGTCTCTCCCAGAGCCCGCAGGACAGCGGCGGAGAAAGGCGTGGACACGGCACAGGTCGCAGGCACCGGCCCTCACGGACGCATCATAGAGCGTGACGTCATCGCGGCGGCAGGAAGCCCCAGGACAGGACTCGCCAAGGCCATGGCGGCCGACGGAAGCTACCAGGCCCCCGCACAGGGCAGCGGTCTCGCAGGCATGGTCAAGGGCTCGGACCTCAAGGTATGGCAGCCCATGCACAGCGACATCGCAGGCGAAGGAGAGGAGTTCAGAGTCGAGAAGATGCCCAACATCCGCAAGATCATCGCCAAGTCAATGTACAACTCCCTGCAGAACTCCGCCCAGCTCACCCATATGCTCGGAGCTGACGCCCGCAGGATCCAGGCTCTGCGCAAGAAGGCCAAGAAGGCCCTCGAGGAAGGCAGGATAGACGCCAACATCACCATCAACGACTTCGTATGCTACGCTGTCATCAAGGCTATCCAGAAGTTCCCTTCAGTGAACTCCCACTGCCTCGGCGACGCCATGCGCTTCTTCAACACCGTCAATCTCGGTGTCGCTGTCGACACGGAGAGAGGTCTCATGGTTCCCGCCATCAAGAGCGCCGAGAACCTCAACATCGTAGGACTCAGCAAGGTTCTCAAGAAAGCGGCCGACGAATGCCGCAAGGGAAGCTTCAATCCCGACCTGCTCTCCAGCGAGGCATCGTCATTCACGGTCAGCAATCTCGGAGGCTTCGGAGTCGAGTGGTTCACTCCCGTGCTCAACCTGCCCCAGAGCTGCATCCTCGGCGTGGGCACCATAGTACCCCGCCCGAAGGATCTCGGAGCCGGAGTATACGCCTTCGTTCCCTACATGGGACTTTCGCTGACATACGACCACCGCGCCATCGACGGCGGAGAAGCTACCCGCTTCCTCAAGCAGGTAGCCGTTGAAATCGAGAATCTTGAAGTTGAATTCTAGAATATACACACAGATATGTTCGATTTAGCAATTCTCGGGGGCGGCCCCGGCGGCTATGTAGCCGCAGAAAGAGCGGGAGCCGCCGGTCTGAAGACCGTGATCTTCGAAAAGAACTCCCTCGGCGGCGTCTGCCTCAACGAAGGATGCATCCCCACTAAGACGCTGCTCTACAGCGCCAAGGTCTACAATTACGCCCTCACCGGCGACCATTACGGAGTCTATGTCAAGGAGCCTTCATTCAACTACTCCGAAATCGTCGACCGCAAGGACAAGGTCGTCAAGAAGCTGGTAGGCGGCGTCAAGGCCGCCATGAAGGCCGGCAAGGTACAGGTCGTGGCGGAGCATGCGACGATAAAGGGCCGCTCCGCCGAAGGCATCACCCTGACCGCCGGAGGTGAGGAATACATGGCTAAGAACCTGCTCATCTGCGCGGGCTCCGAAGCTTCCGTGCCTCCGTTCCCCGGACTCAAGGAAGCCGGCGACGTGATCGTCACCAACCGTGAGATTCTCTCGCTCAGGGAGCAGCCCAAGGAGCTCGTGGTCATCGGAGGCGGCGTGATCGGAATGGAGTTCGCCGCGTTCTTCAACACTCTCGGCACCAAGGTGACCGTAGTGGAGATGTTGCCGAAGATTCTCGGACCCATGGACGACGAAATCAGCTCCATGCTCCAGAAGATCTATGCGAAGCGCGGAATCGAATTCTGCCTGAAGTGCAAGGTGACCGGAATCGAAGGCAACACCGTGGTATATGAAGACCCTGACGGAAAGGTCTGCCGCGTCAGCGGAGACAAGATTCTCGTGTCCGTCGGACGCCGCGCCGTGCTCAAGGGCTACGGTCTCGAGAATCTCGGCGTCGCAGCCGAGAGAGGCATCAAGGTCGACGAACACATGCGCACCAACATACCCAATGTCTACGCCGCCGGCGACGTGACCGGATTCTCGATGCTAGCCCACACCGCGAGCCGCGAGGGCGAGGTCGCAGTCAACAACATCCTCGGCAGGCCCGACCGCATGCGCTACGACGCGATTCCCGGAGTGGTCTACACCAACCCCGAAGTCGCCGGCGTGGGACTCACCGAGGAGCAGGCCAAGGCTTCCGGACGCGAATATGAGGTGCTCAAGCTCCCCATGGCGTATTCAGGACGCTTCGTCGCCGAGAACGAAGGCGGCGAGGGAATCTGCAAGATCATAGTCGGCAAGAAGTACCACGAGGTGCTCGGCGTCCACATGCTCGGCAATCCCTGCTCGGAAATCATCCAGAGCGCGTGCATCGCCATCGAGACCGAGATGACCGTGGAGCAGCTCAAGGAAGTCGTGTTCCCTCATCCCACCGTGTCCGAAATCATCAAGGAAACCGCATTCACGCTCAAATAAACTGATAAACCAAAAAAGTATTATAGATTATGCCCAAGTCAATTTACATCGACCCCGAAAAGACTCTCCGTCCGGAAGAGCACGAAATCGTGTTCCCCGAGATTCCGGTGATGCAGTACAAGAAGACTGTGAAGGATGAGCTTGCAGAAGGCAACTTCACCAAGGACGACCTTCTGAGAATATACCACGACATGTTCGTGATCCGCGAGTTCGAGACCATGCTCAACCTCGTCAAGACCACGGGAGGCTACAACGGAGTGGCCTACAACAACCCCGGCCCCGCCCACCTTTCAGCGGGACAGGAGGCGGCCGCCGTCGGAATGGCCTACGCGCTCGACACCGACGACTTCATCTTCGGATCTCACCGCTCCCACGGCGAAATCCTCGCCAAGGGACTCCGCTCCATCCAGATTCTTCCGGATGCCGAGCTTGAGAAGATCATGAACGAATTCTGGGACGGAGCCACCGTCGCCGTCGCGAAGAAAGGCTTCAAGGGCACGACCAAGGAACTCGGAATCCGCTTCCTGCTCTACGGAGCGATGGCCGAGATCTTCGCCCGCACCACCGGCTTCAACAAGGGACTCGGCGGCTCGATGCACACCTTCTTCACTCCGTTCGGAATCTACCCCAACAACGCCATCGTGGGAGGCTCCGGCTCCATCGCAGTCGGCGCGGCTCTCTATAAGAAAGTCAACCGCAAGAAGGGCATCGTCGTAGCCAACCTCGGCGACGGCGCCATGGCCCGCGGCCCCGTGCTCGAAGGCATGACCTTCGCTTCGATGGACCAGTTCAAGACCCTCTGGGAGGGTGACATGAAGGGCGGTCTTCCCGTACTCTTCAACGTGATGGACAACCAGTACGCGATGGGAGGACAGACCCGCGGCGAGACCATGGGATTCACATATCCCGCACGTCTCGGCGCCGGCTTCAACCCCGAGGCCATGCATGCCGAGCGCGTCAACGGATACGATCCTCTCGCTGTCATCGACGCGTTCCGCCGCAAGAAGGCCCTGCTCGAGAAAAAGGAGGGACCCTGCCTGCTCGACGTCGTGACCTACCGCTACAGCGGACACTCCCCCAGCGACCAGTCTTCATACCGCACCAAGGAGGAGATCGAAGCCTGGGAGAGGGAGGACTGCATCGTAGCCTACGGCAAGAAGCTCATCGAGGCCGGACTTGCTGACCAGGCTGCGCTCGACAGTATCCAGAAGGAGGTCAAGGACGTGATCTTCGACTGCTACAAGCTCGCCATCGACCCCGAACTCTCACCCCGCATGGATCTCGTGAAGGACAGCGAGCTGCTCGGCGACATGATGTTCTCCAACCAGAGCATCGACTCCCTGAGCGACGCGAAGCCCGACGTGCTGATGCCCCTTGAGGAGAATCCCCGCGTGAAGCAGATCGCCGGCAAGGAGAGATTCTGGCTCGACAAGGACGGAAAGCCCGTCAGCAAGATGAAGACCTACAATATCCGCGACGGTATCTTCGAGGCTGTGGTGGACCGCTTCTACAAGGACGCGTCGCTCGTGGCCTACGGAGAGGAGAACCGTGAGTGGGGCGGAGCGTTCGCAGTATACCGCGGACTCACCGAGGCTCTCCCCTACCACCGTCTGTTCAACTCCCCGATCGCCGAGGCCGCGATCATCGGAACTTCCATCGGCTACGCGATGTGCGGCGGCCGCGTGATTCCCGAGATCATGTACTGCGACTTCCTCGGCTGCTGCGGCGACGAGATATTCAACCAGCTGCCCAAGTGGCAGGCGATGTCCGGCAACATCCTCAAGATGCCCGTGGTGGTGCGCGTGTCCGTAGGTTCGAAGTACGGCGCCCAGCACTCTCAGGACTGGACTTCGCTCTGCACCCACATCCCGGGCCTCAAGGTCGTGTTCCCCGTGACGCCTTACGACGCCAAGGGTCTGATGAATTCAGCCCTGCAGGGCACCGACCCCGTAATCTTCTTCGAGAGCCAGCGCATCTACGACATGGGCGAGCAGTTCCACGAAGGAGGAGTGCCGAAGGAGTACTATGAAATCCCCATCGGAGAGCCCGACGTCAAGAGAGTCGGAAAGGACATCACCTTCCTGACCATAGGCGCAACCCTCTACCGCGCCCTCAAGGCCGCCGACATCCTCAAGGAGAAGTACGGAATGGAGGCCGAAGTCATCGACGCCCGCTCCCTCGTGCCTTTCAACTACGAAAAGGTGCTCGAATCCGTCAAGAAGACCGGACGCATCGTCATTGCAGGCGACGCCACCGCACGCGGCTCGTTCCTCAACGACCTCGCGGCCAACATCTCCGAGATGGCGTTCGACTACCTCGACGCGGCTCCCGTGGTGCTCGGCTCCCGCAACTGGATCACCCCCTGCCACGAGCTTGAGGAGGCGTTCTTCCCTCAGCCGGAGTGGTTCCTCGACGCGATCAACGAGAAAATCGTTCCGCTCAAGGACTACACGCCCGTGACCAACATGACCTCGACACAGCAGATCATCCGCGCAAAGAAGGGAGTATAGCTTATGAAATATGTAGACGTCAACGCCCATCTCCACACTCCGTACTCGTTCAGCGCATTCGAGAATGTCAGCCAGGCGCTCGACATGGCGGCGGAGGAAGGAGTGAAGGTGGTCGGAATAAACGACTTTTATTCATTGGACGGATACAGGGAATGGAGTGAAGAGTGTGGCAGACGCCACCTCTTCCCTCTGTTTAATATAGAGTTCATCTCCCTGAACGTCGAAGACCAGGCGGCCGGAGTCAGGGTCAACGACCCCAACAATCCCGGACGCACCTACCTCAGCGGCAAAGGGCTGGACTACCCCGTGACCCTCAAGGGACGCGAGGCGCAGCTGCTCGCCGATGTGAAGGCCGAGTCCAACGCCCAGGTGGGTAGGATGTGCGAGAAGCTCAACGCCCATCTCGACTCCATCGGGGCAGGCTTCAGAATCTCCTTCGCGGAAGTCGAGAAGACCCTGACACGCGGCTCGATACGCGAGCGGCATCTCGCCAAGGCCGTAAGGCTCTCGGTGGAGCAGCGCTGCTCATCCGAAAGCGACAGACGCGCCCTCTACGAGAAAATTTTCTCCGGAAAGGCGCTCAAGAGCGACCCGTCGGACGCGGCCGCAGTCGAGAACGAAATCCGAGGCAATCTGCTCAAGGCCGGAGGCGCGGCCTTCGTGCCCGAGGATCCCAAGGCCTTCCTGCCCATGGAGACCGTGCAGCAGATAATCACCGCCGCCGGAGGAATCCCCACATATCCCTTCCTGGCAGACGACGCCAAGGGCAATTTCACCGACTTCGAGGAAGACCTTCAGAAATGCGCGGACATACTCAAGAAGCGCGGCATACGCTCCTGCGAGTTCATCACCACGCGCAACACCACCGCCGTGCTCGAGAAGTACGCGGGCTACCTCGTCGACGAGGGCTTCGTCGTGACCTTCGGCTCGGAGCACAACACTCCGGCCCTCGAACCGATCAGACTGCGCACCCGCGACAGTCAGGATCTGTCCGACAGGCTCAAGGAAATCAACTGGCGCGGAGCCTGCCTCGTCGCCGCACACCAGAACGGTCTGAAGACCTTCGAAGAAGGCGAGGAAATCATCACTAAAGCAATAACGAAATGAAAGAGATAGACTCACTTGTAGCAATTTCACGCAAATACGGCTCCGACCCGAGATACGTGATCGCCGGCGGCGGAAACACTTCGTTCAAGACTGAGGGCCGCCTATGGGTCAAGGCCAGCGGACACGCTCTCGCCACCATTGGCGAGGAAGGATTCGCGGTGCTCGACAGGACCCTTCTCAACCAGATGGGGAAGAAAAAGTACAGCAGCGACCCCGCGGAGCGCGAGGAGCAGGTCAAGAATGACCTTGCGGCCGCATGCATCACCAAGGACCGCCGTCCTTCGGTCGAGACTTCGCTGCACAACTGCATGAGCGCGGCATACATCGTCCACCTGCACCCTACGCTCGTGAACGGCCTCATGTGCTCAGCCAACGCGGCAGAGACCTGTGCAAGGCTGTTCCCGGACGCGCTCTACATCCCCTACACCGACCCCGGCTACACCCTCTTCAAGAAAGTGTACGACAGAATCGCCGCATACAGGAAGGAGAAAGGCCATGAGCCCGAGGTGATCTTCCTGCAGAACCACGGAATATTCGTCGGAGCAGACACGACTGAAAGGATTGAGGAAATCTACGACAGCGTGCTCGCGGCCATCGGGAAGGAGGCGGGAGAGCTGCCCGAGGGAGACGCACCCGTATGCGAGTGCGCCACCGAGGCAATCCCGGCCATACGAACCATCCTGAGCCGCGGAGGCCGCGGACTCAAGACGCTCAAGGTAAGCAACGATGCCGTAATCAGCGCGATTCTCGAGAACAACGCGGAGGAGGTGCTCGCACCTTTCACTCCCGACGGAATCGTCTACTGCAAGTCGGAGTACATCTGGCTCGAAGGCGGCGAAGACCTCGTAAAGCACGCCGAAAGGAAGATCGAAGCCTATGTGAAGAAGCACGGCTATACTCCGAAGGTACTGCTCATCAAGGGTATAGGCCTCGTCGCCGTGGGTGACAGCGCCAAGAACGCCCAGACCATCACCGAAGTGTTCGAGGACGCGATGAAAGTCGCTCTCTACGCCCGCAACTTCGGCGGACGCCATCCCATGACCCGCCGCCAGATCGACTTCATCGACAACTGGGAAGTCGAGAACTACCGCAGGAAAGTCGGTGCCGGAGCGGCGAAGGGCCGTGTCGAGGGCAAGACCATCATCGTGACCGGAGCGGCCCAGGGATTCGGCGAGGGAATAGCCCGCAACCTTATCCTCCAGGGCGCCAACATCGTGGTGGCCGACCTCAACGAGACAGTCGGGCAGAAGACGGCGGACAACTTCAACACGATGACCGGCAGCAACAAGGCCATCTTCGTGAAGACCAACGTGGCCGACATGGACAGTCTTCAGAACCTCATGCGTCAGACCATACTCAACTTCGGAGCCATCGACGCCTTCGTGTCCAACGCCGGAGTGCTGCGCGCGGGAGGCCTCGACGCCATGACACCCGAGAACTTCGAGTTCGTGACAAACATCAACTACAAGGCCTACTTCTACTGCGCGAAGGTGGTGAGCCACATCATGAAGATAGAGACCGCCCATGACCCCGAATACTTCGCCGACATCGTCCAGGTGAACTCGAAGTCCGGTCTCCGCGGATCGAAGGCCAACTTCGCCTACGCAGGCGGCAAGTTCGGCGGCATAGGACTGACCCAGAGCTTCGCGCTGGAGCTCGCGCCGTTCCGCATCAAGGTCAACTCCATCTGCCCCGGCAACTACTACGACGGACCGCTCTGGAGCAATCCCGAGAACGGACTGTTCGTGCAGTATCTGGCCGCAGGCAAGGTGCCCGGAGCCAAGACGGTCAAGGACGTCAAGGACTACTACCTCAAGCAGGTGCCCATGCGCAAGGGCTGCAGCCCCGAGGATGTGACCAAAGCCATACTCTACGCCATCGAGCAGACCGGCGAGACCGGACAGGCCATCCCCGTGACGGGCGGACAGGTCATGCTCGCATAAAAATTCATGCCCATGAAGAGAAAAGGACTCATACTCGCCTTGTCTCTGACGGTTTCAACGATGCTCCTGGCCTCCTCCGAAGAGGCCAGGTTGCTTCGTTTTCCGGCCGTCGGCGGCGACAGGATCGTATTCAGCTACGCCGGAGATCTCTACAGCGTAGGAATCGACGGAGGAAAGGCTGTCAGACTGACTTCACATCCAGGCTACGAATGTTTTCCCAGAATATCCCCGGACGGGAAGACGATAGCGTTCACGGCCCAGTACGACGGCAACACCGAAGTCTACACCATGCCCATTGACGGAGGGGAGCCCAGGAGGCTCACCTGGTCGGCCTCGGTCGAAAGGGACCAGGTAGGCGAACGCATGGGACCCAACAACATAGTCATGGGCTGGACGCCCGACGGCAGCAGAATCATCTACCGCAGCAAGCAGTACTGCTTCAGCGGCCTGAGGGCCAATCTCTGCCTCGTGGACGCCGAGAAAGGCGGAATACCCGAGATAATCCCCGTGAGCGAAGGCGGCTTCTGCTCCTTCTCGCCCGACGGGAAGCAATTCGCGATGAACAGGATGTTCCGCGAGTTCCGCACCTGGAAGCACTACCGCGGAGGACAGGCCGACGACATCTGGGTCAACAGAGTCGGAACCTCGCAGCTCGAGAAAATCACCGACAACGACGCCCAGGACATCTTCCCGATGTGGATCGGCGACAGGATATACTACCTCTCCGACAGGGACTGGACAATGAACCTCTTCGCCTATGACACGAAGGACGGACGCACCGAGAAGCTCACGGACTTCAGCGAATACGACTGCAAGTTCCCCTCATATTCATCCGACTGGATAGTGTTCGAGAACGGCGGGTACATCTACAGGTACAATGTGCATGAGGGCGGCGAGGCGCAGAAAGTCAGCATTCAGCTCGCGGCGGACGACATCTGGAGCCGCAGCGAATACCGCAGCTCCGTCGGCAGGCTCTCAGACTTCAGCCTCTCGCCCGACGGATCGAGGGTGCTGGCCGTCGGCCGCGGCGACATCTTCTCGTTCCCCGCGGAGGAAGGTGCCGTCTACAATCTCTCCCGCTCGCCGGAGTCCCACGAGAGGGAGGTGCGCTGGAGTCCCGACGGCAGGAACATCGCATGGTTCTCGGACAGGAGCGGCGAATATCAGGTATATGTCGCACCTTCCGACGACATGTCTGCGGCGGAGGCTCTGACCGACTTCGAGAGCGGCTATCCCTCCGACCTCCAGTGGAGCCCCGACGGAAGCCGGCTCTACTTCGTCACCGACACCCGCGAAGTCTGGGAA
>DVLC01000119.1 GCA_018715685.1 Candidatus Cryptobacteroides merdipullorum | reverse complement strand
ACCGACCTCTCGACCGCGACCATAGGGGAGATCCTGCTTGCAGCCCAGTATCTGGAGAATCGGACAGGCATCCCTTTCGTGCGCATGGACCAGGGTTCCCCCGGACTGCCGATAAACCGTTACGGCGTGGAGGCCGAAAAGCGGGCCCTTGATTCCGGAATATGCTCGCAGTATCCGCCCGCTGCCGGACACGAGGGCCTGAAGCAGGCCGCGTCCCGCTTCGTCAAGGCTTTCATCGACATCGACATCGCGCCAGAGTGCTGCATCCCGACGACCGGCTCCGTCGAAGGCTCCTTCGCGGCTTTTGCGGCCTGCACGCAGCGCATCCCCGGAAAGGACAAGGTGCTCTTCATCGACCCGGGATTCCCGATTCAGAAGTCCCAGCTTCGCGTACTGGGCATAGGGTGGCGGAGCTTCGACATATATTCCTGGCGCGGAGCCGCTCGGCTGCGCGTGAAACTGGAAGAGGAACTTGCTGGAGGCGACATCGCTGCGATCATATATTCAAACCCCGACAACCCCGCATGGACCTGCCTCGAAGAGGAGGAGCTGGCGGTCATAGGCGAGCTGGCAACGGAATACGACGCCGTGGTGATGGAGGATCTGGCATATTTCTGCATGGACAGCCGGCGCGAGCTCGGCAGGCCTTTCCAGGCGCCGTTCGTGCCGACAGTCGCGAGATATACCGACAATTATATTCTGATGCTCTCGGCATCGAAGATATTCAGCTATGCCGGCCAGAGAATAGCCCTCGTCTGCATCGGAAACCGCCTTTTCGGGCGTCAGTACCCGGCTCTCGCCGAAAGGTACGACGACGCCGGAGTCTTCGGAGTCACGCTGACATCGTCAATACTCTATATGATCACGAGCGGCTGCACCTACAGCACACAGTTCGGCTATGCTGAGATGCTGGACCTCTCGTGCGAGGGCAGGCTTGACTTCGTCTCCGACACCGCCGAATACGCCGTCCGCACCCGGAGAATCAAGGAAATAATGCTGCGCCACGGTTTCCACATAGTCTACGAAAACGATGTCACGCAGCCTGTCGGCGACGGCTTCTTCTTCACCGTCGGCTACGACGGACTGAGCGGCGACGAGCTCGTCGTGGAGCTCATGCACTACGGCGTGAGCTGCATCAGCCTGTCAACCACCGGAAGCCGCCAGCAGGGCGTGCGAGGCTGCTGCAGCCGCATGCGCGAGGAACTCTACCCGCTGCTTGAAGAGCGGATGACTGAATTCGAAAAAGACCATCCCGGGAAATGAAACGCAACAGAATCATAATCGACAGTCCCTTCGAGTTCGAAGCCGGAGGGCGTCTGGAGAGGCTTGAACTCGTCTATCATACGTCAGACCGTGAATACCGTCCGGGAGAGACGGTCGTCTGGATATGCCATGCGCTTACAGGAAACTCCAATCCGGAGGAGTGGTGGCCGCAGACGGTAGGGAAGGGAAAGCTCTTTGATCCCGACAAATACTATGTCGTATGCGCCGGCATGCTGTGTTCGCCTTACGGTTCCAGTTCTCCGGCATCCGTAAACCCGGCGACCGGGAAGCCGTATATGCTGGATTTCCCGAAGACTACGGTGCGCGATGTCGTGAGGGCGAATATCCTCGTGCGCAAGCATCTTGGAATAGGACACATAGACCTCATGATTGGTCCGTCGATAGGCGGTTTCCAGGCTCTGGAATGGGTGATAATGGAGCCGGACATGGTGTCGGACGCCGTGTTCCTCGCGACTTCGACCCGTGTTACGCCATATATGACGGCGTTCAACGAGTCGCAGCGCATGGCTCTGGAGGCCGATCCCGAGTTCGCTGCCGCGCGGAGCCTGGACGCCGCGAAAGCCGGCCTTGCCTGCGCCCGTTCAATGGCTCTGATATCCTACCGGACTTTCGAAGGTTACAATCTCACCCAGAAGGAGCCGGACGAGGACACGCTTTTCGCTGGCCGCGCATGCTCGTACCAGCGCTATCAGGGAAAGAAGATGGTCGACAGGTTCGACGCCTACTGCTACTGGTATCTGACCTGGATGCTCGACAGTCAGAATGTCGGACGCGGCCGCGGGGGAGTGGAGGCGGCGCTTGCGCAGATCAAGGCCGAGTGTCTCGTCGTGAGCATAGACAGCGACGTGCTATTTCCGCCGAAGCACGGCAAGGCCACGGTCGCCGAACTCAGGCATGCCAGATACGCCGAGATCAGTTCGGTGTTCGGCCACGACGGTTTCCTTATCGAGAACGAACAGCTGGTCGGCATTCTGAAGCCGCTGCTGGACAAATATGACGGATGACTGACTGCGGAAGGGGTACTGACTCCGGAGAGGCTAGCCGCCCGCGGCTGTTGAGCGGGTGATGCTGATAAGCGCAGCGAAGAAGCATCAATGGAGCGCAGCGGAACCTCTCCGGAGGCAGCACCCCTTCAGCAGCCGGCACAATAATTTGGATATATGAAAAGCGAAAAGGAAAAATGCCGCTCCGGCGAACTTTACGACGCGAATCATGATCCCGGACTGCTCTCCGAGAGGAGTAGATGCAAGCGGCTCTGCTCCGAATACAACAGGCGGGCGCCGCTCTGCTGCGAGGAGGCCGACTCCATCGTGCGCAGCCTTTTCGGCAGGACAGGGGAGCGTTTCCTCATCGAACCGCCTTTCTTCTGCGACTACGGCTACAACATAGAAATAGGCGAGAATTTCTACGCAAACGTGAACTGCGTGATTCTCGACGGTGCCGAAGTCAGATTCGGGGACAATGTCTTTATCGGGCCGAACTGTTCCTTCTATACGGCCGGGCATCCTCTCGACGCGGGACAGCGCCGGCTCGGACTGGAGTTCGCGCGCCCGATTGCCGTCGGCAGCGATGTATGGTTCGGCGGCAATGTGGTCGTGCTTCCGGGTGTCACCATAGGAGACCGCTGCGTCATAGGGGCGGGGAGCGTCGTGACGCGCGACATTCCTTCTGACTGCCTCGCCTTTGGAAATCCATGCAGGGTCATCCGAAAACTTTGACTATTTTTGCGGCGATTAAAACAGTGTCTGAATGAAAGTCATGAAATTCGGCGGAACTTCCGTCGGAAACGCAGAAAGAATAAGGAACGTGGCCGGACTCGTAGCTGAATCCGGCCGCAATCTCGTAGTGGTGTCGGCAGTTTCCGGGACGACCAACTCCCTGGTGGAATTCTCCGACTACCTCTACAACGGCAACCCCGACGGCGCAAAGGATGTGGTCGCCCGCCTCGAAAGCTCCTACGACAGGCTCATCGGCGAGCTCTATCATACCAAAGAAGCCGCCGGCAAGGCCCGCGAATATGTCCAGGAGGTGTTCGGCTATCTGCGCACTATGAGCCGCCAGCTCTTCACCACGGCGGAGGAGAAGGTCGCGCTCGCCCAGGGAGAACTGATCTCCAGCCATCTGCTTGCATGGTGCCTCGAAGAGATGGGCGTGAAGGTTCGCCTGCTTCCGGCCCTCGACTTCATGAAGACCGACAGCCGTGGCGAACCGGACACCGACTATATCCGGAACGGACTCAACGCTTTGATAGAAAAGTATCCGGATGCGGAGCTCTTCGTGACCCAGGGCTTCATCTGCCGTAACCTTCACCATGAAATAGACAATCTCAAGCGCGGCGGCTCGGACTACACGGCTTCCCTCGTCGGAGCGGCCATAGGAGCCGAAGAAATACAGATTTGGACCGACATCGACGGCATGCAGAACAATGACCCCAAGATAGTCGAGAACACCGCTCCGGTCCGCCACCTGCATTTCGACGAGGCCGCTGAGCTCGGCTATTTCGGAGCCAAGATTCTGCACCCCACCTGCATACAGCCCGCGAAGTTCGCCGGTATCCCCGTGCGCCTGCTCAATACCATGGCGCCGGCGTCGCCCGGCACCCTCATAGACAACGTGCACGACCGCGGAATCATCAAGGCGGTCGCCGCCAAGGGAAACATCACAGCCATCAGCATACGCTCTTCCAGGATGCTGCTTGCGCACGGCTTCCTGCGCCGCGTGTTCGAGATATTCGAGAGCTGGCAGACCTCGATCGACATGATATGCACCTCGGAGGTCGGCGTGTCGGTGTCGATAGACAATACAACCCATCTCAACGAAATCGTACACGACCTCAAGAAGTACGGCACCGTGACGGTCGACATGGACATGTGCATAATCTGTGTCGTCGGAGACATGGACTGGGAGAACGTGGGATTCGAGACCCGCGCGATGGAAGCCATGAAGGATATCCCGGTGCGCATGGTCTCCTACGGCGGAAGCAACTACAACATTTCCTTCCTCGTCAAGGACGAGGACCAGGTGCGTACCCTCAGGTCGTTGAGCAAATGCCTTTTTGAAAAATGCTGAAAGGTTCGTTTCCCATAGAGAAGTTCGGCGGCCTCAGGACTCCGTTCTACTATTATGACCTCGGCCTGCTCAGGCGCACTCTCGCTGCTGTCAGAGAGTGCGCATCGGCGTCTCCCGAATTCAAGGTCCACTATGCCGTGAAAGCCAACGCCAATCCCGTGCTGCTCGCCGAGACAGCCGCTTCCGGACTCGGAGCAGACTGCGTGAGCGGGGGAGAGATCAGGGCGGCGCTCGACGCCGGGTTCAGCCCCGGAAGCATAGTGTACGCCGGAGTCGGCAAAAGCGACGCGGAGATAAATTTCGCGCTTGAAAACGGAATCTCAAGATTCAATGTGGAGTCCGCCGCCGAGCTCGAGGTCATAAACGAGCTTGCCCTGAAGGCCGGGAAGAAGGCGCCGGTGAGCTTGAGAATCAATCCCGACATCGGTGCGCACACCCATTCCAACATCACCACGGGACTGGCGGAAAACAAGTTCGGCATCAATTACGAGCAGATGGAAGACGTGCTGCGGCTTGCGCTGGAGCTGCCGGGCACGGAATACCGCGGGCTGCATTTCCATATCGGTTCGCAACTTCTCGACATGATGGACTTCGTGGCTCTGTGCAACCGGATAAACTTCCTTGTCGACGAGCTCTCAAGAGCCGGACTTCCGGTCGGAGACATAAATGTGGGTGGAGGACTCGGTGTCAGCTACGAGCACCCGAACTTGCTTCCCGTTCCGGATTTCATGTCATATTTCGACACTTTCCGCCGTCACCTGCGTCTGCCCGCCGGAACGCCTGTGCACTTCGAGCTGGGAAGGAGCATAGTCGCCCAGTGCGGCAGCCTCATCTCGCGAGTGCTCTATGTCAAGCAGGGTACCACAAAACAGTTCGCGATCATCGACGGCAGCATGACGGAACTGATTCGTCCGGCGCTCTACAAGGCATATCACAGAATCGAGAACCTGAGTTCGGATGAACCGGAAGAAGTCTACGACGTGGTCGGTCCGGTCTGCGAGAGCTCCGACGTGTTCCTCAAAGCCGCGCACCTGAACAAGTGCCACAGAGGCGACTACTTGGCCATACGAAGCGCCGGAGCCTACGGCGAAGCCATGGCCTCACGCTACAACTGCAGGCCGCTCCCGGAAGCGTATTACGACAGATAATCCGGCCAGATGCAGAACGGAGATTGCCCCGCAGCAGGCGAGAACTAGGGAAAAGCCTGCTGCGGGGCAGTCTTCGTGCAAGTGTTTACAATTTCCACCAGGTTTCCAGGTCCGAAGGCATGCGCCAGTCGCCTCGGGGCGAGAGGGATACGGAACCGACTTTCGGGCCGTCGGGCAGGCAGGAGCGCTTGAACTGCTGGGAGAAGAATCTCTTCATGAAATTCGACAGCCAATGGCTCACAGTCTCCTCGTCGTAGACACCCGCGAAGGCCTTCAAAGCAAGGAAAAGCAGTTTTTTCGGAGCATAGCCGCAACGGAAGAAATTGTACAGGAAGAAATCGTGCAGCTCATAGGGTCCGACGAGGTCTTCGGTCTTCTGCGCTATGCTTCCGTCCTCGGCGACCGGCACCAGTTCGGGGCTGATGGGCGTGTCGGCGACATCGAGCAGCACTCTCTTGAGCTCGTCGGAATCCTCGAAGCGGTTGTTCGCCGCCCAGACCACCAGAGTCCGGACGAGAGTCTTGGGCACGCTTGCGTTCACGCCGTACATTGACATGTGGTCTCCGTTGTAGGTGCACCAGCCGAGCGCAAGTTCGGACAGGTCGCCGGTTCCGATCACGATGCCGCCCACCTTGCCCGCAAGATCCATGAGTATCTGGGTACGTTCGCGCGCCTGGCTGTTCTCGTATGTCAGATCGTGCACGCTCTCGTCCTGCCCTATGTCTTCGAAGTGCCTGCGCGTTGCCGGCACTATAGAAATTTCGCGGTGTTCAGTGCCGAAAAGCTCCATCAGCCTGGTGGAGTTGTCGTGAGTGCGGTCGCTCGTGCCGAAACCCGGCATGGTCACGGTGACTATGTTTTTCCTCGGGAGTCCCAGCTCGTCGAATGCGAGCGCCGTCACTATCAGCGCCAACGTGGAGTCCAGACCTCCGGAAACGCCGATGACGGCTTTCCGGCAGCGTATATGTTCGAGACGCGTGCTCAGACCGGCGACCTGCGATGAAAGTATTTCGCGGCAGCGTGCTGATAGAGCTTCCGGGTTGCCCTGGGGCACGAAAGGATGCGGCTCCACATGACGCAGCAGCGAAGAGTAGAAGTCGGTGTGCGCCGGCCTTCCGGCATCGCGCACCGCATATTCCGGAGCCTTCCCGGCATATCCGTAGCAATGCTCCTTCGTGCGCAGTGTCTCGAGCCTCTCGATGTCCACGTCGCCGCACAGCAGCGCGGCATCTCGGCGGAAACGCTCGTTTTCGGCGATCAGAGAGCCGTTCTCATATATCAGAGACGATCCCGCCCACACGAGATCCTGCGTCGATTCGCCGTAGCCGCAGGAGCAGTACAGATAGGCGGCGAACAGGCGGGACGAAGTCGACGAAACCAGCAGCCTGCGGTATTCATGCTTCATCAGCACCTCGTTGCTTGCGGATATGTTGACTATGAGCTGGGCGCCTGCGAGGGCTGCCCAGGAGCTGGGCGGCACCGGTGACCATAGATCCTGGCATATCTCGACGCCGAAAAGCGCATGCCCGACGCTGAACAATTGGCGGACTCCGAACGGGATATCCTTCTGTCCGGCGAACTCCACAGGCACGCATTCTTCCGGAAGACGGGCGGCCGACTCGAACCAGCGGGGTTCATAGAATTCACCGTTTCCTGCAAGATAGGTCTTGGGTACGATTCCGACTATCCTCCCGCCTCTGGATACCACGGCGCAGTTGTAGAGCCTCCCGCGGAACCGCATCGGCGTCCCGAAGACCACTGCGCAGTCCATGCCGGCGGAGAGCCGCAGCAGGTCGGCGCAGGCCTTCTCGGCCGAGTCGGCAAGAGTCTGCTGTCCGAAAAGATCGGCGCAGGTGTAGCCCGTGACTGAAAGTTCAGGGAATGCCACGACCGAGACTCCGCGCAGCACGGCGTCCTTGATAAGGTCCGACATCTCCCTGCAGTTGGAATCAGGGTCTGCCACATGCACCCTCGGCATTGCGGCGGCCACTCTGAGAAAGCCGTAGTTATCCATATATCTTGTTTTCGGACTGCTAATATACAACATACTCGCATCGCGGCAAAAAAAATCGCGCCCCCGTTGCATTGAAAGAAATTTTTCCTAACTTTGACGCCGGTTTCAGAAATCGTCTTGAAAAGGATTTTCGGAAAATTCCAGGACGGTTTTCAAGCAGCAGACTACAGATGATGAATGTTTTCAGCCAGCAGCAGAATCAGCAGCAGAGCCAGTCACAGGTTCTGGGCCGTTTTGCGTGCTGATCAGCCGGCGCAAGTTTTGGCGGCATTCATTCAGGAAATACAGGCTGGTCCGGAGCGGACCGGCCTTTTTTGTTGAAGTTTAATTCAAATTGATATGGACAGATTTGACCTCGTAAAGGAATCATTCGAGAAGAAGGCGGTGAAAGTCGAGAATCCCGCCCGGAAGACTTCCGACTACTACGGAGAACTTGTGTTCGACAGGACCAAGATGCACAAGTACCTCGATGCGGCGACGCTCAAGGCGCTGCTCGAATGCATCGACAACGGAATGCCCCTCGACCGCGACACCGCCGACGGAGTGGCCCGCGGGATGAAGGAATGGGCGATGGCCAACGGAGTGACCCATGTCACCCACTGGTTCCAGCCTCTGACCGAAGGTACCGCCGAGAAGCATGACTCCCTGATCGACTACGACGGCAAGGGCGGTGTCATAGAGTCTTTCACCGGCAAGGATCTGATACAGCAGGAGCCGGACGCCTCGTCGTTCCCCAGCGGTGGAATCAGGGCCACCTTCGAAGCGAGGGGATACACGGCCTGGGATCCTACATCCCCCGTGTACATCCAGGACGACACCTTGTGCATCCCTACAGTATTCATTTCCTATACGGGGGAGGCGCTCGACTACAAGACTCCTCTCAAGCGCGCCCTCAAGGCCGTTTCGGATGCGGCTCTGCCCATCTGCCGGCTTTTCGATCCGTCTGTCCGCAAAGTCTGGTCCTATCTCGGATGGGAGCAGGAATATTTCCTCGTCGACGAGTCGCTTTATTCCGCCCGTCCCGACCTCATGATCACCGGCCGCACGCTGATGGGGCACAATTCTTCCAAGAACCAGCAGCTGGACGACCATTATTTCGGGGCTATCCCGTCGAGAGTCGCCGCGTTCATGAGGGATCTCGAAATAGCCGGACACAGGCTGGGCATACCTCTGAAGACCCGCCACAACGAGGTGGCGCCCAATCAGTTCGAGCTCGCTCCGATATACGGTGAGACCAATCTCTCGAACGACCAGAATCAGATCGTGATGAATCTCATGAACAAGATCGCCCGCAAGCACGGCTTCGTGGTTCTCTTCCACGAGAAGCCTTTCGAGGGAGTGAACGGTTCGGGAAAGCACAACAACTGGTCGCTCGGCACCGACACCGGGGTCCAGCTTTTCGCTCCCGGCAAGGATCCCGACGGCAATCTTCAGTTCATCACCTTCTTCGTCAACGTGCTGGCGGCCGTGCAGAGGCACAATGCTCTGCTTAAGGCTTCGATAGCCACCGCCACCAACGCCTACAGGCTCGGTGCCAACGAAGCTCCTCCTGCAATAGTCTCCGCCTTCCTCGGCAAGACCATGACCGACGTGCTGCGCAAGCTGCTCGAGGTCCCTTCGGACACCCCCATCCAGATCGCGGGCAAGAAAGGCAAGCGCATGGGACTGATCGAGATACCTGAAATATTCGTCGACAACACCGACCGCAACAGGACATCGCCGTTCGCGTTCACCGGCAACCGTTTCGAGTTCCGCGCAGTGGGTTCCAGCGCCAACTGTGCGGGAGCGATGACCACGCTGAACGCTGCAGTGGCGGAGCAGCTGAACATGTTCAAGAGCGATGTCGACAGGGAACTTGCTAAGGGAAAGAGCAGGAACGTGGCCATAATGGACGCACTCAAGCCCATCATAGCCTCGGTGATAGATGTGGTATGCTTCGACGGCAACGGATATACCGAAGAATGGAAGCGCGAGGCTGAACGGCGCGGCCTGGATGTCAAGACGAGCGTACCTGAAATGATAAAGGATTTCATCAAGCCCGAGTCCGTAAGCCTTTTCACCTCCACCGGTGTCTACAGCGAGAAGGAACTCGAGGCCCGCAACGAGGTCAAGTGGGAGACCTATTGCAAGAAGGTTCAGATCGAATCGCGCGTCATGGTCAGGATGGCGACCAACCACATTCTGCCCGCCGTGCTCGAGTACAAGACCAGGCTGCTTAAGGAAATCGCACTGAGCAAAGAGATTTTCGGGGACACGTCTAAATGTTCTTACGAGCTCGAACTCCTCGAAAAGATCAGCACCTATGTGGAAGAGGTGCATCAGAAGGCCGGAGCCATGAAGGAGGCGCGCAAGAGGGCGAACGCCATCGAGGACATCTACGAGAAGGCCGTGGCCTACCACGAGATAGCCGAGAGTCTGGCGGATCTGCGCCGTCCCATCGACAAGCTTGAGGACATAGTCGACAACAAGATGTGGCCTCTGCCCAAGTACCGCGAACTGCTGTTCATCAGCTAGCGAAGATACGGATTCTGCATAGCGGAGACCGGACGCTCCCGGGAGGCGATAGCTTGAGAAAAGCCTCCCGGGAGCGTCCGGCCTCCGCTTATGTATGCCAGAAAGCGGTTTTGAAAATTTCCCGAAGTCCCTATAAAATTCCTGTCTTCAAATTTCAAGGCGGCTTCGAAAGCCTGCGGTTACAGGCGGGATTATCTGAGCAGATTCCAGAAATGATCCACCGGTCCGTGTCCGTGGCCGATTTCGTACCCGGCGCCGGATTCGATGGCCCCGGCTATGTAGTCCTTGGCCGCACGCGCGGCATCATCGAGGGAATATCCCTGCGCGAGATATGACGCGAACGCCGAAGACAGCGTGCATCCCGTCCCGTGGGTGTTGGGAGTGTCTATGCGTCTGGAATGCAGCTCTATGCACCTGTCCTCCTCGGCGTTGTAGAAGATGTCCACGAGATCATCGTCGCTGAGATGTCCGGCCTTCATCATTACGGACACCTTGCCTCCGCAGGAGAGTTTCCGCGCCACCTCCGGAAGTTCGGACTGGGAGCCGATTCTCATACCCGAAAGGATTTCAGCCTCGGGCACATTCGGAGTTATGACCCTCGCCATTGGAATCAGCTCCGCCATCAATGAGTTGACGGCCGACTCCTCGATGAGTCTGTCTCCCGAAGTCGCCACCATCACAGGGTCAAGAACTATGTTCTGCGCGCCGTAGTGCTTCAAGCTGTCCCGGACCGCGCATATCACCTCCGAGGAGTTCAGCATGCCTATCTTGACCGCCCGGGCTCCGATGTCGTCGAACACCGCCGCGATCTGGTCGGAAATCGTCTTGGGAGGCACAGGGAACACATCTCTGACGCCGGTTGTGTTCTGCACAACAACCGCGGTCACGGCGCATGCGGCGTAGCCGCCCGTGGCCGATATGGCCTTTATGTCCGCCTGCTGTCCCGCCCCTCCCGACGGGTCTGTGCCTGAAATCGCCAATACAATCGGATATTTTTTCATGTCTGTCAGTCTTATATTGTCGGATTGTCGTCCGCCGGGGAGGCTTCCTCCAGAGAGGTTCCGCTGCGCTCCATCGATGCTGCGCATCGCCCGCTCACTGCCGCGGGCGGCAAGCCTCTCTGGAGGAAGCCTCCCCGGCGGACGTATGAATCAATTGTTTTCAAAATGTCTGTAGCCACTGAAATCGCGGTCGGTTCCGAGCCAGTCGAGCCGGCCGGAATCGGTAATCCGGCCGATTACAGTATGCGGAACATCGATTTCCGCATCGGGATCAGCCGTGAACAGAAGTTCGTAGTCCTCTCCGCCGCTTATGGCCAGCTCGAGCGGATCCCATCCGTTCCGCCGGCAGGTGCGCAGCAGTTCGTCGGAAAGCGGGAGCGAATTCACATTGACCTCCGCCCCTTTTCGCGATGCCCTGAGGATATGGCGAAGGTCAGAACCGATTCCGTCGGAAATGTCTATCATCGAGTGCACGCCCTCGGTGACTGCGAGCTTCAGCCCCTCCTCGACACGGGGGATAGGCTGATAGTGCATCGCGATGAGCGCCTGTGCGTCCGAATTCCTTCTGGCACCTTCAAGAATCACCTTGAGACCGCCTCCTGCGTCTCCGAGATAGCCTGTCACGCATATCTTGTCCCCGTCACGTGCGCCGCTGCGCATGATCGCCTTTCCCGACATGCATCTGCCAAGTATGGCCACGTTTACGCAGACCTTGTCCGGAGAAGCGGTGGTGTCGCCTCCGAGCAGCACGCAGTGATATCTGTTGGAAATGTCATTGTAGCCCTGGAAGAATTCATCTGTCCAGCCGCTGTCCAGCCCCTCGGGCAGGGCGAATGAAAGAAAGGTGGCGACGGGCAGCCCGCCCATGGCGGCGATGTCGCTGAGATTGACGGCGGCTGACTTCCAACCGAGACGGTAGGGCCTGATGTCGTCCATTATGAAATGAGTGCCTTCCACAAGCATGTCCGTGCTGACCAGAAGATCGACTCCGTTGCCCTGGGGAATCACAGCGCAGTCGTCGCCTATGCCGGTCATCCCTTCAGGTATTCTGATTCCGGACTTGATTCTGTCGATAAGTCCGAATTCACCCAGTTCCTTGAGTTTCTTAACCATGTGGCAATAATTCAAATAAAGTTCCGGTCGTCGCCGGAATACGCGTAGTCCCAGAAAGCAAATTCAAAGCCAAGAGCGTCAAGAAAAGCCTTGTCCATGCATTTCCTTCCTTCTTCGCCGGAAGCTTCGGCAAGGGAATCGGCGATTGAGACCATCCTTGACACCATGCGTCCGTATTCCGAGTCGCCGTATGCTTCTATCCACTCGCGGTAGGGGTTACCCTCCAGTTCGGCGATTTCTCCTACATGCAGCCCGACATTGTTGTAGACCCAGGAACAGGGCAGCATCGCCGCAGTTGCCGTCGCGGCGTCGCCTCCGTCAACCGCTGCTTCGAGAAACGAGCGGTAGCCTTTCGTGACAGCGGAGGGCTGCACATCAGTATTCACGCAGAATCGTTCTATGAGCCTGAAGTGCATTTCTCTCTCCGATTCACCGCCCGCGTCCGCAAAGGTGTGCATAAAATTTCTGTCGTCCTCATCGGGCATCAGCCCGGCCAGACGATGCATGAGCGAACAATAAGCCGGCAGATAGAGCTCGTCCTGCGCCATATATCGGGCGAAACGCTCCGGAGCAAGTGTGCCGTCTGCGAGCCCGCGGAGGAACGGATGCCGCAGAATGCGCTCATACTGCGGCATCCCGCGTTTCCAGATATTCTCGGACCACGACATCATACGACGAATCCGGCGATCAGCTGAATGCACAATATCAGCAGCACCATCGCGATAGGATATACGGTAGCGTATGCGACTCCGGGTATGTTGCTGTCGGACATAGAATCCGCCGCCGCGAGGCCGGGAGTGCTGGTCATGCCTCCCGCCAGCGTGCCGAGCATGTCGAGCATCGATACCTTGAAGCAGAAAATGCCGATCAGCGAGGCGGCTATCAGAGGAACGAGAGTGATTACCGCGCCAACTATGAACATAGACCAGCCGCTCTCCTGGAACGTGGCCACGAGGTTCTGCCCCGCGGATGTGCCGACTTCGGCCAGGAAGAGCAGAAGTCCTATCTGCCTGAGAAGCTGGTTCGCAGAACCTGAAACCGTCCAGAGTATGGGCCCGGTCTTGCCGATGGCGCTGAGCACGAGCGCCGTGAGCAACACACCGCCGGTAAGTCCCGGCGAGAAGCTGAAGCCGCCTGGGAAGCTTATGTTGAGCTTGCCCACGAGTACACCGAGCACAATGCCTATGGCGATAGGCAGGAAATCGGTGTCGGAAAGAACCTTGTCATTGTTTCCGAACAGATTGGACACGCCTTTGATTCCCTCTGTCTCTCCCACAACGGTGAGCTTGTCACCGAATTTGAGAGCCAGATCAGGGGACGGGGTGATGTCGATTCCGCTTCGGCGCACCCTCGTGACGGTGCAGCCGAAATTCTGCTGGAGGTTAAGACTTCCGAGATTCTTCCCGACCATGTCCTTGCGGCTCACAAGAATCGACTCCACGCTCTGCTGCTTTCCGAGAGGAAGCTCCCCGGAGCTGCGTTCGCCGATAAGCATGGCCATCTGGGCAAGGGATTCCTCGGTTCCTACGGCCTGGAGCAGATCCCCCTCCTTGACGGTGTATCCGGCGTAGGGCATGAGAATCTGCCCGTCGCTCTTGATTCTGGATATCACTGCGCCAGTTGCGGCCCGGAGCCCGAGTTGGGAGAGCGTGCGTCCGAACACCATTCTGTTTGTGACCTTGAATATGCAGGTGCCGAGCTCGGGATACTTGCCGGTGCGCTCCTTCTCTATCCTTGCGGCTTCCTTGTCAAGATCGACGCGGAAGACCCTCGGCAGGAGCTTGACGAAGAGTATCACTCCTATGACACCGAAGGGATAGGCGATTCCGTATGCGATGGAGGCCAGCGACGAGCCGGTGCTGTCGATAGCCACGGCGAGACCGGGCGTGCTGGTCAGGGCGCCGGCGAGCAGTCCCACTATGCTCGGAGTGTCGAGATGGAACAGATACTTCATCGCGACAGCAGTCAGCGACGCGGAGCCTATGATTATGGCTGTCAGGATGATCAGCACTTTCCCCTTGCTCTTGAAGGAACTGAAGAAGCCGGGACCGGCCTGTATGCCTATCGTGAAGATGAAGAGCACGAGGCCCAGGTCGCCGAACTCCTTGGGAATCACGACTCCGAAATGTCCGAAGGCGAGGGCCACGAATATCACTGCCGATATGTCCAGCGACAGACCCCGGATTTTGATCCTCCCGAGCATGAAGCCGAGCGCTATTATCACGAACAGCGCGAAATATGGCGACTGTAAAAGTTCAGCGAACATCGTTTGTTCTGTGGTTGTACGGGGCCGGAATCAGAGCGTGGCGTACTTTCTGCCGTACTCGAGCATCTGTCCCAGATAATCGTCGGTATATTCAATGCGGTAGTCCACGACTTCGCCGCCCTTCGTCACCGGAACGATCTCGGGGTTCACGAAGCCGCCGTAGGGCTTGAGACCGAGGGCGTCATAGCGCTCCCTGACTTCCTTGTGGAGAGCGGGGTCGATATTCACGGCGTAGGTCTCCACGAGGGCCTTTCCGGCAGCATAGTCGCCTTCGGACTTGATGCGCTGCACTTCGGCGAGCAGTTTTCCGAAAAGTCCGCGCAGAGCCTCATAGTCGTTGACTACGAAATAGGTCTTGCCGTCGCGAACTTTCTTCTCGATGACATTGTCAGCCAGACCCTGTTCATAGCACCACTCGGCGATGAGCTTGCGGTTCTGCATGTGGGCCTCGGTGTTCTTGCGTCCGAGTTCCACGCGGCTGAACTGTACCATCATGCCGTTACGTATATAGTTGGCATACTGGGCCTTGTAGGCCTCCATATCGGGGATGATGCCGAGCTCGACAAGTTTGGGGTCGGCAATGTAATAGAGGCCGAACAGGTCGGCGCGGGTCTCTTCGAGCGTGGAGCTGTATTCCTTGAGCGCGTTGGATGAGACTCCGGGAAGAATCTGGCCGGAACCGTGGCCGAGGCATTCGTGGAGGTCGGTGTGGATTTCGTCGGTGAGCGTCAGATATTTCTTCGCGGCCGCGATCTCGGCCTCGTCCCAGGCGAATTCGTTCAGGGTGCTCTTGGGCGACTCCTGAGCCGCAAGATCGTAGGCGTGGGTGATGTTGGCTATGGTCACCGACTTAGATCCGTGCTCCTTGCGTATCCAGTCAGCGTTGGGCAGGTTGATTCCGATCGGAGTGGAAGGATAGCAGTCGCCGGCAAGGGTGGTGGCGTTGATGACCTTAGCGCTTATGCCCTTCACCGCCTTCTTCTTGAAGCGGGGGTCTACGGGGGAGTTGTCCTCGAACCACTGGGCGTTCTCGCTGAGCAGGGCCGTCCTCTCCGAAGCGGCGTGGTCCTTTATGTTGACCAGACCCTCCCAGCTGCCCTTGCGCCCGAGAGGATCGGTGTAGTCTTCAACGAAGCCGTTGACGAAGTCCACGGTGCCGAGCGTATCCTGTACCCACTCGATGTTGTATTTATCCCAGAGGCGGAGGTCGCCGGTGCGGTAATATTCAATCAGCGTGGAGATGTACTGCTTCTGAAGGTCGTTTTCAGCAACTGCCGCCGCCTTCTCAAGCTCGGCGACTATCTTTTCGAGGGCGGGGGAATAGATTCCTCCTATTTTCCACACCTCCTCGCGCACTGCTCCGTCCGGACCCTTGACGACCTTGCTGTTGAGGCCGTAGGATACGGGCTCGGGGTCGTTCGGATCCTGAAGCTCATGGTAATACTTCTCGACCTCATCCCTGGTCACTCCGTCGTAGAAATTGACAGCGGAAAGCGCCACGATGTCACCGTCGCTGCTGTTGGACTTGCGCTGGGGATAGATGTCCGGATTATAGATTATTTCCAGCAGCTCTGCGGATTCGGCTGCAGGGATGCCCACAGCGTCCATAAGCGAGGCGAAATATGCCCTCGGGCAGTCCGGGAAGAACTTGTCCTCGGCGTAGTGGTGGTGTATTCCGTTGCTGAAGAACACCCGCTTGGCATAGACGGTGAAGTCCTGGAAGTCCTTGGTGTCCCTGTCGCCCCGGTAGTTCTCGAGTATGTTCTCGAGCGCGTGGCGTATGGGGAGGTTGGCCTCGCAGTGCTGGTCCCAGAGTATGTCCCGTCCGTATTTCGCGGCCTCGCCCAGATGGTAGACATATTCCTTCTGCCGGAGGGTCAGGCTGTCCCAGTCCGGAATCCGGTAGCGCATTATCTTGAGGTCGGCGAATTCGTCGATCAGGTATTTGAAATCCTTGTCCTGTTGCGTGGCGGCGCCGTTTCCGCATGAGACCGCGGCGGCGGTGAGTGCCGTAAGAGCTGTCATTTTGAGAAATACGTTCATATTCTGCTTGTTTTGCCGCCGTTTCGAGAAGCGGGCTTCCGAGTTGGCGATATTCCGTGATTCAACCTTTCAGAAAATCTTCATAGTCCTTTTGGGAGCGTCTGATCACCTCCTTCGCCTCGGCGGCTCCGTAGATGCTGATGAACTCCATGCGGCGCGTGTTGTCGCCGGGTATGTCCTTGTAGGTCGTGAAATAGTGAATCAGGCGGCGGATGATGTCCTTCGGAAGTTCGTCGATGTCGGTGTAGCCGCCATAGACCGCGTCGTTCCTGAGCACGGCTATGATCTTGTCGTCGGCCTGCCGGTTGTCCAGCAGCCGCAGTCCGCCGATGGGGTGCGCCCTCACTATGATGTCTCCGTGGGTCACATCCTTCTCGGTGAGCACGCAGATGTCGAGAGGGTCGCCGTCGCCCTCCACGTCGTATCGCGCGAGCGCCCTGTTGGTCATGTCCGCTGTCTTCGCTCCGCAGTATGTCCGCGGCAGAAAGCCATAGAGCGACGGCACTATGTTGGAGAATTTCTGCGGGCGGTCGAGGGAGAGATAGCCCGATTCCTTGTCGACCTCGTACTTGACGGTGTCGGTGGGAACTATTTCTATGAATGCCGTGACTTCGTCGGGTGCGTCCGGCCCGAGGCTGATGCCGTGCCAGGGATGCGCCTTATGGGTGATAGTTGTCTTCATTTGTCAGCCTTTGTTTTTGGCGCATAAAGATAGCGATTTTATACCACAAATCCGCATGTGGCGGCGGGCGTTCAGAGCGCAGGCAGTTCCACAAGCGCCGGCTCGTGAGATACTGCCGGAAGATAGCGTTCGAGAAAGTCCTTCATCCGCAGGCGGAGCGTCGCGGTGTTGACGCAGGGGTGGCAGCCGAACTCCGTCAGCGCAAGCAGGTCCCTGTCGATTATCAGCCGGACGCGGTGTCCGCTGTCGTTCATCAGGCCCATAGGAGAGACGGCTCCAGGACGGATATGCAGCAGTTCCGCCATATCCTCCTCTCCGGCGAACGACAGCCGCGAGCAGCCTATCTGTGAGGACAGGTACTTGGTCTTGAAGGGCTTGTCTCCAGGCATCATCAGCAGATAGACGCCGGACTTGTTGTGCGTGCATAGGAAAAGGTTCTTGCATATCGGAGCACCCAGCGCCTCCTCCACCGCCGCGCACTGCTCCATCGTGAACGCCGCCTCATGGCAGGCTGTGGCATAATCGATTCCGAGGTTGTCAAGCAGCCCGTAGACTGCGGTCTCCGCCTCGTTGCGGCCGCCGAGATCCGCCGGCCTTCCGTTGAATATCCGAATTTCTTCCATTTTCTTCACTGCTTGTCGTTCTTGTCATAAATGACGATTCCCACTCGGTCTATGTGCTCCCGAAGACGAGAGTTTGACAAAGATGAGAACAGCGACAGGTCGACATTGTAGGGCAGCATCAGGTCGTCTATATCCAGAAACAGCCGATTGAATTCCGAGCCGCTGATGCCCTCTCCCAGCAGGGTGATGTCCACATCGGAAAACGGCTTGAAATTCCCAATGGCCCTCGAACCATAGAGAATGGCTTTCTCGACCGCAGGGTGCTTCCTGAAGACTTCTGACAATTTCTCCAGGTCCGTACGCTTCAATCCCGCAAGGCTGATGTCATTATTCATGGAGAGAACGCATCTTGTTTTCGAAACGGGTGAAAAGCGGCAGATAGACTTTGAGTATATTGTCAACCACTCCACCTATGATGATATCGTCATAATTATGTGAGGACTTGTTCCGGTCGACGATTGACTCCATCCACCGTTCATCGTCGATCAGTCCGATCTCCAGAGCCTTACGTATGGCGTCGCGGGAGCCACGTATGTCTGTATAGCCCTGATATGCCTCATAATCCTTCATGGTGTTCCACGCCAGCTCATGCGTGTACTCGAAGCGCTGCACCAGTCCTTCCTCCAGCAGGTCGTCGACATCTTCGCCATACTCGATTCTGGATGCGACTATTTCCGCCGCCTTGGCAAGCCTGTTCAGGGCTCTGCTGTAGTTTTCGAAGCGCTGTTGCCATCTGATGTCCTCTGCCATTTTCCTAAAGTTTTGAATGGTCTCAAATATACTCAAAATTCCCGTCGGATGTCACGCGGTCTGTCGTTCTGTCCTATGTGCCGCACCGCATCCTCGAGGCTGTCCAACATCGGCACCCCGTATCTGGCGCAGGTGATGCGCACGTTGTCGTAGCGGTAGAATCCGGGAGGGCAGATGACCAGAAGCCGGCCTCCGCGGGCATGCAGGCCGAGCTCGAGCAGCGTGATGGGCGAGCGGCTTCCCGGGAGGAAGTTCATGATGATCCAGTCGGCCTTCTCGAGATGGTCGAGTTCCCAGTTCACCTGATAGTCCATCTCGCCGGGCCTTTCGGCATCCCAATGCTCCTGGCGCGGATTGAAAAGCAGGAAGTCACCGTCCGGAAGGGCGGCGAACAGGGAATCCGCCCGCGCCTGCCAGTCCTCGCCGCTTCCCATGTCGATGGTCCCGGCGAGGAATACCGTGGTCCTGCCGGAGATGTTCGCGGTTTCGATGGCCTCCTCGTGAGGGTGCACGGTGACCACGGAACTTCCGCCGGCTTTCCGGGCCGCGCTTCTGCCGCCGAGGCCGGTGAAGCTTGAAACTATGAGCACCGGAAGCAGCACGGCGGCCACGGCCAGCAGGATCGTGGATATGGTCTGACGATTCATAATTCTTCAAGCTTTGTATAGAACTGCCCGACATGGCGTCCGTCGGCGCGGCCAGGTGGAGAGGTCTATAGTCCGTTTCATCTCAATTCAGAAAATCGTATAAAGTTAGCGAATGTTGCCGGATCAAGCAAACCTTGCCGTTGGCAGGCAGGCGGGATTCCCTGCAGACCGAACCCCGATAGCGCCGTTATATCCTGATATTCTCGAGTAAATCCGCCGCGTTCATTGACTCCACGCCTCTGGATGCGGCGGCATCATCTCCCGCGCGGCCGTGGAACCATACACCCAGAACTGCGGCGGCCAGCGGGTCATAGCCCCTCGCCGCAAGTCCCGCAATCAGCCCGGTGAGCACGTCTCCGCTGCCGCCTTTGGCCATTCCGGGATTGCCGCTCATGTTGAAGAAGCAGCGCCCGTCGGGGGAGCATGTCATTGTATGGGCGCCCTTGACCACGATGACCGACTTCAGGCTACTGGCGAGCTGCCGAACAAGCGCGATTCTGTGCATGTCATCATGCCAGGGCGAGTCCGCGCCTGCCGATCCGGCGTCTTCCAGCAATCCGCTGACAGCCGCCGCCCGCATGAGCCGTTTAAGTTCGCCGATATGCGGAGTCAGCACCGACCCTGCAGGAATCGTGTACAGCATGTCCGGATGTTCCGAAATGACGTTCAATGCGTCGGCGTCCAGCACGAGGGTGGTGGTTCCGGGATGCTCGTGCAGACTGGCGAGCAGCTCCCTCAGCGCAGCGGCTGCGGTGTCGGAGCGTCCGAGTCCGGGTCCGGCCGCAACGGAGGAATATTTGCCGAGGTCGGCTGGAAGCGAGCTGAACACGGGAGCCTCATCGGCGGAAACTATCGCCGAAGGGTGGGAGACGAGCATCGCCGTCCTGCCCTCGGAAGGTATATGCGCGGTCACGAGGCCGCATCCGGAACGCAGCGCGGCGCCGGTGCAGAGAATGGCGGCACCCATATATTCCGCGCTTCCCGCAATAACCAGAGCGTGCCCGTGCGTGCCCTTGTGGTCAAATTCGCCGCGCGGCTCCAGCAGCGACGCCGCATATTCCCGGTCCACGGCGGTGAAAGGGGAGTCGCAGTCATCGATGAACTCGCTGTCCAGTCCGATATGCACGGTGCGCAGCCATCCGGCGTACTTTCCTGTCTCCGGAAGCATCAGCGCGAGCTTCGGAAATTCTATGGTCAGGGTGAGACCGGCGGAAACAATATCGGCCGGCGGGCTTGTGCGGGCTGCGTTTTCCCCGGAGATGTCCGCTTCCTGCTCCGGACGGCGCCACGGCTCCGTCGGCAGCCCGGACGGCATGTCGACAGAGATCACCATGCGGCAGCCTCGCGAATGTCCGTTGACCAGCCGTATCGCCTGCTGCGCCACGCCGCGGACGGCCCCGGTGACCCCGGTCCCGAGTATCGCGTCGATTATTACCGTATTCTTGCGGAACAGACGGCCGGGAGGGACTTCAGCCCCGTCAGCTGTGATGCGCCCCTCGGAGAAAGCATAGACTCGGATTCCCGTAGGCAGGCGCTCGAGATTGCGGCGGCAGTCGTCGGAAAGCCGCTCCGAAGGAAAGAGAAGCAGAACCGACACCTCGCGCGAATCGCCGAAGCGCCTTTTCAGCAGCCGCGCCACCGCCAGACCGTCTCCGCCGTTGTTGCCTTTCCCGGCCACGATCAGGTATTCGGGCGCGCATCCGTCCTTTCCGTACGCGCTTTCCCGAAGCTGAAGTCCGGCCATATCACTTGCCGCCGGAGTCTCCGCGGCGGCGACTGTTCCGGCCTCCAGAGCCACGGCCGCCCTTTCCATCAGATCTATGCCGGTGACCGGCTCGCGCTGCATCGTATGGAGGTCAGCGCGGCGTATGTCTTTCCCGAGAAGTATTTTCATTCCACAAATATAGCCGGAATATCGATATGGATAAAAATGTAAAATATATTTGACATTTAGGAAAATTGCCTTAACTTTGTATCCGAAACATTTAAAACGGAAGCCATGGACAAGAATTACCTTCTTCCCCACAGATTCAAGACAATAGGCGCCTGCATGTTCTTCCCGTTCTTCGCCGCATGCCTATGGCTGCTGCTGAGCGGGGTGCTCGACTGCAGCTACATCAACTGGCCCGCGCTGTGCATCAACCCGGAAGATCTGCTGGATGAACCGGGCGGCTGGTTCCACATAATCGAGAATGACCCCATAAACGAAATCGCCATGGCCGGACTGCTGGCCTCCCTCTGCTTCATCGCGCTGTCCAGGGAGAAGGACGAGGACGAGATGACGGGTCACATACGCATGCAGTCCTTCGTCTGGAGCTTTTGGGTAACGGCCGCAGTGCTCGCGTTCGGAATCATATTCATCTACGGACTTGCGTTCATGGAGTTCGCCTTCGCCGCGATTTTCCTCGTTTTCATACTCTACATCCTCAAGTTCAACCTTACGATGCGCGCTGTCAGGAGGGAGGGCAGATGAAGAACAGCGTGAGAGTGGAGCGGGCGATAAAGGACATCACCCAGCAGGAGCTGGCGCAGGCCGTCGGAGTCAGCCGCCAGACCATAAACTCGATAGAATCCGGCAGATATGTTCCATCGACGGTGCTCTCGCTGAAGATAGCCCGCTATTTCGGCAAGGCGACCGACGACATTTTCCAGCTTGACGAAAACGATTAAACCCTACATATTGCAATGAAGACATTCCTTATCCTGCTTTCGGCGGCAGCCCTGGCACAGGCCGCGGCGTCCGCACAGACCCCGGAACCCTTTTTCCCTTCCAAGGCCGGCACCGTGCTCGAATACGTGCAGCGCGACGGCGGGAGCGGCGAAGCTCTGATGTTCACCACCGACTCGATAGCCGGCTTCAGCGGAGACTTCCGCAAGGGAGGCGCAAAAGTGATCTCCACCGTCAGATACGCGGGCGACACTCTGACGGTCAGAGCCGCCGAGCCTGTGAAATTCGAGAACTACGAGGTGATCTCCGACTTTGCCGCCGCAATGGAGGAGTCGCTGGGAGACATGGTGAAGCAGTCTCTCGCTATGGCCGGCGCCGACGAAGCCGACATGGCGGAGGTTGACAAGATGATGGAAGAAGTGACCGTGAGCGGAGAATGCCGCGGCATCCCTGCGGAACTCTCCGTGGGCATGGAGCTGCCCGACTACAATGTCGAAGTCAAGATCATGTTCGTCTCCACCAAGGCCAGCTGCAAGGACAGGAAGGTGGTGGCGCAGGAGACTGTCACCACGCCCGCCGGCACCTTCGACTGCTATGTCGTGGAGGAGAAAAGCACCGTCAAGACCATGATGGCCAGCGCAAAGAACGACACCCGCACCTGGTACGCCCGCGGCATCGGCATGGTACGCCAGGAAGTATGGGCGCGCAAGAAGCTCGTCAGCGTCACTGAGCTCACGGCGGTGAGGTGAACTGACCACGAGTAGCAGTGGAATTGTTATATTTGCATGATTGCATAATTTTTAACAGCTGCACGCCATGACAAATATTCTCTCTCTGCTGCTTGCTGCGTTCGCGGTGCTTTCCGGGCCAGATGGAAAGCTCAATGTCACACTCGAATCTTCGCCGGACCGAGCTGTTCTCTATTCGGTCGACTACTGCGGCGAGACAATGCTCGTGCCCGCATCTCTCGGTCTCGTGGCACAGGACTGCAACTATGACGAACTGACATTCACGGGAATGGACAGAGAGGAGATCAGGGTCGACTACCAGCTTGACCGGGCCAAGACCTCGCACGTGAGCCACGACGCCATAAGATACATCACGCATTTCAAGACTCCGGAAGGACGCCTGCTCGACATCGAATGGCATATAAGCGACAACGACGTCGCCTTCCGCTACTGCATTCCGAGAGACACGGAGACAGGAAGCATCAGGGTCATGAAGGAACTGACCTGCTTCGATTTTCCGCAGGGCACCACAAGCTATATGTGCCCGCAGAGCGATCCCATGGTCGGCTGGAAACGGTCGAAGCCAAGTTACGAGGAATACTACAGAAACGCCGCGCCTCTCGGCAAGAAGTCCGAATTCGGCCACGGCTTCACCTTTCCCTGCCTGTTCAACACTCCTGGAGGCTGGGTGCTCGTGAGCGAGACAGGCGTAGACAGCAGATACTGCGCTTCCAGACTCGGCGACTACGAGGCGGGGAAGGGCTACAGGCTGGCATTCCCCATGCCCGAGGAGAACAATGGAAACGGCACCTCGGAACCGGCGTTCTCACTGCCCGGATGCACGCCGTGGAGGACTCTGACGGTCGGCAGGGATCTCGCGCCAATAGTCGAGACCACGATAGCCTTCGACTTGGTGGAGCCCAGATACGAAAGCGTCCACGACTACCGCTACGGCAAGAGCAGCTGGAGCTGGATATTGTGGCAGGATCCGAGCGTGAACTACGACGACCAGGTCGCATTCATAGACTTCGCCTCCGAAATGGGCTGGCCGTACTGCCTCGTCGACGCCTTCTGGGACCAGACCATAGGCCGTGACGGAATCGAGAAGCTTTCGCGCTATGCGAAGTCCAAGGATGTGTCGCTGTTCCTCTGGTACTCGTCAAGCGGCTGGTGGAACGACATCTCGCAGAGTCCGGTGAACATAATGTGCGACCCCATAGCCCGCAAGCGGGAGATGCGCTGGCTGAGAAGCATAGGAGCAAGCGGAATCAAGGTCGATTTCTTCGGGGGAGACAAGCAGGAGACCATGCGCCTCTACGAGAGCATACTCAGCGACGCGGACGACTGCGGACTCATGGTCATCTTCCACGGATGCACGCTGCCGCGCGGATGGGAGCGGATGTATCCCAACTATGTGGGCAGCGAGGCCGTCAGGGCGTCCGAGAATCTCGTGTTCCTCCAGAGCGAATGCGACATCGAGGCGGTGAACGCCACGCTGCATCCGTTCATACGAAACGCGGTCGGCTGCATGGAGTTCGGAGGCACTTTCCTCAACACGAGACTCGACCGCGCCAACGGCAGACCCGGAGCTGACGGCAAGGTCGGCGGCACGCAGAGAAGGACGACCGACGCCTTCCAGCTCGCCACTGCGGTCATTTTCCAGAATCCTATACAGAATTTCGCGCTTGCTCCCAACAATCTGACGGATGCTCCCGCGGAAGCCCTGGAATTCATGCGCAACGTGCCGACCGTCTGGGACGAGACCCGGTATATTGCCGGCGCCCCCGCACGCAGCGCCGTCATAGCGAGACGCAGCGGAGATGTATGGTATGTGGGCGCAATAAATGCGGCCGAGGAGAATTTCGCGGTAGATGTCAATGAAATCGCCGCCACTCTCGGAAAGGAGAATGCGGCGGCGATACATACGGCCGGCGGGAGGCTTGTCAGGAAAGACGGCGGATTCGGGAAGCCGCTCGACGTCGCCGTAAATGACGGTGCCGTGCTGATGCTCTGGTAGCACCGGCCGGAATCATTCGTCGACGCCGTCGCAGCGGAAATAGACTGAATATCTGCAATCATGGATTCCCGCGAAGGGCTCGAGTTCGAGAGTACGGTACTCTTCCGGGGAGAACAACCCTTCGCAGGTGTAATGCAGCGGTTTCCCGTCCACGGGAGCGGCGCTCTTCCGCAGTCTTGCAAGCGCGCTGTCCGCCGTGCCGGCTATCACGGGAGCTCCGTCGAGCGGCAGCAGCCTGCCTGAGGCGATATGCCCCCACCTGCCGTCATCGGCGACGAGGCCCTCTAGATCTTCCGTACCCATACGCGCGGCGAGCACGACAGGGCCGTACAGCAAGGAAATATAATCCGGCACATTAGGCATGGCCTCCACGGAAAAATGCATGGGCAGCAGGATCTCCACGGTGTCGCCGCTCTTCCATCTACGTTCGATCGTGAAATACGAGCAGGGTGCGGCGTCTACCGGCCATTCCCTGCCGTTGACGCGGACCGACAGTTCTCCGGCCTCCACCCATGAAGGATAGCGCAGCAGGAGAGCGAAACGCTCCGGCCGCTCGATGGTGAGAGTCAGCCTGCTGCTCTCCGAGGCGGGGAAGTCCGTCTCCTGCACCAGACGCAGACCGCGTTCCTTCCAGTCGAGTTCGGAAGCCACGAACAGGTTGACATACAGATCCCTGCCGGTATGGCTGTAGATGAATTTCCCGTACTTCACATGGTCTTCCATCCCCGAGCCCACACAGCACCACATGGCCTCGTTGGGCGCGGAATAGTTGCGGTAGTGGCGCGGGCGGGCGGAACTGAAGTACACGAATCCTCCGTGTCCGGGATGCTGGGCGGAAAGGATATGGTTGAACATGGCCCGCTCGTAATAGTCCGTGTAGCGGGCGTCGGGGTTCATTCGGAACAGGCCTTCGGTGAGCTTGAGCATGTTGTAGGTGTTGCAGGTCTCCGGTCCCTGGCGATCCTCGACATATTCACGGCACTCGGCGGCCGACGGGAAATGCTCCCTGCGGCTGTTGCCTCCGAACGACAGCGTGCGGTTCCGCGTCACGGTCTCCCAGAAGAATTCCGCCGCGGCAGCGTAATCAGGGTCGCCGCTCAGCTCTGCGACGCGCTGGTAGCCTACGGCCTTGGGAACCTGGGTGTTGGCGTGCATGCCGTCAAGATTGTCGATGTGCTGCGCCATGCTGTCGAACAGTTTCCTGTGCGAGAAGCGTCTGGCGGCATCGAGATATACGGCGTCCCCGGTCATCGCGTAGGCGTCGGCGTATATTTCGTTCATCCCGCCGAACTCGGTGTCCAGCATCAGTTCCATCTGCTTGTCGTCAAGGGCGGCTATGATGCCGAGTCCCCAGTCGCAGAAGTCGAGGAACATGCCGCGAGCCCTGTCATCTCCAAGGTACAGCCAGGCATCGCGCAGGCCGGCGTACATCTTATGGAGGTTATACCAGGGGACCCACATCTCCGAGACCGCGGCACCGTCGCCGGCCCTGACCTTGTCCCAGACCGCCTTTCCTCCGGGAATGCCGCCGAGATAGCCGTCACAGTTGGCTTTCTGGCACTCTGCGAGTTCGGAAAGCATGTATTCCGCCCTTTCGCGGCATTCCTCGTCACCCGTCGCCGCATACGCCATCGACAGGGCGCTCAGATAATGTCCGCTCACATGGCCGTCCATGCCGGCCCAGTTGGGGAAGACTTCGGTCTTCTTCGGAAGGCCGGCCTCTCTGCGGAACGGTGCGAGCATGCGGTCGGTGTCGTACTGCAGCAGCACTCTTACGTCAAGGTCGCAGGCATGCTTGAAAGGCCCGTCCAGCAGCCGCACCTCCTGCAGGGGGAAACTCTCGACCGGCCCGGGGTCCTGCCGCCGGACTCCCGCACAGGCAGTGAAAAGAAAAGCGAGGCACAGCAGCATCACTTGACGGAATTCGTGTCTCATACGATATGTCATGCTTGGATTCATATTTTCTTGAATTTCCGGTGCCGGGACTCATGATGCCGTGACGGTGCGGGCAGCGGCGGTTCCCGTAAAATCCGGTTCCACATGTAAATATAACTTTTCCGATTATATTTCAAAACTGATATTTCGGCGATGATTTTCGCGGCGGTTCGCGAACGGTCAGCAATTTTCCCCCCCCCGCGGGAGCGGGAAAGCAAGCCGTCAATCTGATACCGAATCTTTGAAAAGTTTTTAAAAAATTGGTATATAAAAAATAATGCTTACCTTTGTAAAGCGTCTATGAAGAGTCGCCAAGCGTCTCAATCATAGGCTAAGGCCTTGATACTAGTCGCTTTTTTTTGCCTAAAACTTTCTAAAACATGGTTTACTTCTGCTACATCGATGAATCCGGTACTCCACAAATCCCTGGAAATACGTCTCATTACGTTCTCTGTGGCATTTCAATTCCAGTGAAAGACTGGAAGAAATGCGATGTTGCGATTAACAAGATAAAAACAAAGTATGGCTTATCTGAAACGGAAATACATACTGGGTGGATTGTCCGTTCGTATTTTGAGCAAACAAGGATTCCCGGATTCGAGCAAATGAGTTACGAAGACAGACGCAGCGAAGTCTTAAAGCAAAGAAAGGCGTAAATTTTCAGAGTTAAAAAGCAAAATAATTCAAAAACTCTCAAGCAACT
>DVLC01000118.1 GCA_018715685.1 Candidatus Cryptobacteroides merdipullorum | reverse complement strand
CACCAGGATATTCTCGACTCGCTCGGCGAGGGCAAGGTCGGCCCGGATGCCGAATCGGTGATAAGGGAGGAGGCGGCGTATATCTGCGGCATGCTGGCCGCCAGAGCTTAAAACGGAGATGTCGTGTCTGCACTGAATGAAATAAAGGAGAGGATAGGCTCTGTCAGAAGCACGCTGAAGATAACTTCGGCGATGAAGCTCGTGGCCTCGTCGAAGCTTCACAAGGCCGAGATGGCCATAGAGGCCGTGCGGCCTTATGAACGAACGCTTGAGCAGATACTCTCGGTGGTGGACAGCTACCGTTCCGACGAGGATGCGGCTCCCAAATCGCCCGACGCTCCTGTGGCGGTGGTCGCGATTGCGTCCAACAGCTCGCTTTGCGGCGCTTTCAACGCCAATGTGATACATAAGGTTCTGGAGGTATGCGGAGAGTATCCTTCGGTGAAGGTGTTCCCAATAGGCCGCAGGATGGCCGAAGCCATGGCCAAAGCCGGCTATGCCTCCGAGGCCGACTACGGCGATATCATCGGAAAGCCGGACTATTATAAGAGCCGGGCACTTGTGCGCGAACTCCGGAGGCGTTTCGCTGCAGGGGAGTTCTCCAAAGTTGTTCTCGTGTATAATAAATATGTGTCGTCGTCTTCCCAAGTTCCTGTAGTGGAGCCATATCTGCCGTACGAGAAACTTTCGGACCGCTCCGACGGACAGCAGCCTGTCAATGACGACTTTATTTTCGAACCCGACCCCGAGACCCTCGCGGCAACGATGATTCCCTATCTGCTTGCGATGAAGTTCCACGCGGCCGTGCTGGATTCCGCTGCGGCCGAACATGCCGCCAGAACCGTTGCTATGCAGACGGCCTCTGAAAACGCCGAGAGACTGCTTTCCGATCTGACTCTCGAATACAACAAGGGAAGGCAGGAGAAAATCACTTCAGAAATTCTCGATCTGGAAAGTGGGGGTGAGGGCCAGCAAGCCTGAACCGAAAAAAGCGCCCCCGAGGCCGACTCCACCCTGCTGCCGAGCGAAGACACGCCGAGAGCGAGGGTCAGACTTCTGATTCTGGACATCAGGAATATGTCCGATGAAACAGCACCGTAGCTGTGCCCTTCAGACAGAGTGTTGGACAGATACCGGACATTGGCGCCCAGAGACAGCCAGGGCATGAAGCGCCAGCCGAGGCCGACGTTCGCCTGCATCTCCGAGGGGGCGAAGCTGCCCGTGACGGTTCCGCCCGCGTCGTAGATGTCGTAGGCCGCGCACATGCCGTACGTGAGCCCTCCTGGTGGTACTGGGACGCCGAAACCATATAGGCGACATTGCGTCCGCCTCCCTCTATTGTCACGTCGTTCTGGTATTGAGGGGTGACGAGGTTCATGAAGTAACGGTACCACTCTGTATTGTTGGTATACCCTCTGTCGCTGAAGTTGGTCTTCACCCAGTCCTCGCTATGGATTCCGGATCTTACCCAGAAGTCCATGAGTTCGCTTCCGCTCATCATGTTCTTGTAGAGATTCAGATTGGCGAGGGTCGACATACCGTACTGCGAGCGTACGGTCACGGAAGCCCTTTCGTTGTACGAGCCGGTCTTTGTCGTCACATAGATGACACCGTTGGCCGCGCGGTGCGCAGCATGAAAAGCGCGGACATGCTCGTGTGCACCGAGATCTCACGTTTCGGGCGCAGCATGCTCATGATAATGTCGGTGCTGATCGCATGCTCCCAGAAGGGCGTGTTCATTCGCACCATCAAGGACAACTTCAACCTTACGGACAGCATCAATTCGAAAATAATCGCATTTGCGTTCGCGCTCGCGGCGGAAATCGAAAGGAATCTGATTTCGCAGAGGACAAAGGAGGCGCTTGCGGCAAGAAAGAAGGCCGGCATACAGTTGGGAAGGCCTCCCGGGCATACGGGGAAGGTCGTCAGAGTGAAGGATGATATATTGAAAATCGGTGCCATGTTGGCGTCCGGCGTAACGAAATCGGCCGTCGCGCGCATGTACAAGGTTCACAGGAACACACTGGACAAATGCCTGAAGATGCAGAATAAGTAAAACATAGCGATTCGGTTATCGTTTGCTTACGATTCCGAACTTGACTGGCCGATAAATGAGCAAATTGCAACTCATTTCGTAATGAATGATTCCAATTTCTTTTTCAAGAAATTGTATTTCAAAGGATAAAAGACTTGCATTTTTGAAATTAATTAATAATTTTGCGGGAAGTTTGCTTTCAAAAACGCCCGTTTAAAAGTGCGGGTTTCTTGCTTTAGAACGAGTGTAGTTAGTATAATGTTAAATTAATGTGTAAGTGCTTATGGAAAAAGCAAAGCTGTTTTTTAGCGCCCTGGCGGCGTTCGTGACGCTTTGTGCCTTCGCCCAGAACGGTGAAGTGCGCGGAATCGTCACCGACGCGTCTACAGGCGAGGGCGTTCCCTTCGCATCGGTGATGGTCAAGGGCACCATGAACGGTGTGGCTTCCGATGCGGACGGCGTCTATGCCATCAGCGCGGCCTCCGATGCCGTCCTGGCTTTTTCTGCGATTGGTTATGAATCTCTGGAGGTCCCTGTCGACGGCCGCTCGGAGATCAATGTCGAGCTGGAGCCTGACACGGAGGTCCTGGAAGAGACCGTTGTCGTCGGATACGGTTCGGCCAAGAGTGTCACCCACCTCGTGGGTTCGGTCCAGACCGTGAATTCCGAGACCCTCAAGAACGCACCTTCTTCATCCGCCCTCGACCAGCTCCAGGGACAGGTCGCGGGCCTGCAGGTGCTCACCTCTTCGGGTGTGGCCGGCGACGACGCTGTAAGTATGAAACTTCATGGCGTGGGCTCACTTGGAACAAGCTCCGAGCCTCTGTATGTGATCGACGGTATTCCTTCATCGAGCCGTACAATCATGGCGATGAACCCCAACGACATAGAGAGCATAAGCGTGCTCAAGGACGCTGCGGCGACCTCTATTTATGGTTCCCGCGCAGCCAACGGCGTCATCTATGTGACGACCAAGGTCGGTTCTTACAATGAAAGCGCGTCAATCACAGCGCGTGCGCAATATGGCGTGTCGACGCTTGCGAGCATGAACCTCTACAGGAACATGATGAGCGGCAGCGAGCTCATGGACTTCTGGGTAAGGTCCGGAATCCACAGCGAGCAGTGGGTGTATGACAACTATATCAGCCGCGGCTATACCAACAACACCAAGTGGTACGAGTACTTCATGAACCTCGTCACCCCTCAGTATCAGAGCGACATCACCATAGAAGGCGGCGGACGCAACGTGGCGTATATGATTTCAGGATCACAGTACCATCAGGAAGGATTCACTCCCGGAAACTACTATGACCGCTATACCGTGCGCTCCAACGTACAGGGCCATCCTACGAACTGGCTCAAGTTCGGACTCAACCTCAACCTCTCTCTCGACACCACCGAGCAGAACGGCAACTGGGGTGATTCATCCGGCGGGTCACCGTACATGGCCGGTGGTCTGAGCTATCTCCTGAACCCTCTTTATCCCGCACTGGATGAGAACGGCAACGTCTATTCCGAATGGTTCCCCGAGCTCAGCCTGCCCAATATGAACTACGACTCCGAAATGAGCTACAACATACAGCGCCGTTACGGAGCTAACGGAAACGTTTTCGTGGAAATCGAACCTGTCAAGAACCTCAAGCTCGTGAGCCGCGCCGGTGTGGACGGATACATCCTGACTCAGGATTTGTTCACATCTCCGTCCTACGTGGACAAATATGGCATGGGAACCGCGACGGTGGGCCGCGGAAGCAGTCTCCAGTATTCCGCTACAATTACCAACACTCTGGAGTATTCGATGAATATCAACGCGAACAACAGGTTCTCGGTGCTCCTCGGCCAGGAAGGCGTGATGAATGACTACCAGTTCTTCAGTGCCCAGTCATACGGACAGACTGACGACAGGACGGCCATTCTCCAGAATGGTGTTCCCGAACGGAATGCGGTGTCGGAGTCTTCCACCCAGTCCAAGTTCCTTTCATTCTTCGGACATGCCGACTATGCGTTGTTCGACAGATACTATGCCGACGTCACCGTGCGTAACGATGCTTCCTCAAGATTCGGTTCTGCGGTCAGAAACGCAACTTTCTGGTCTGCAGGTTTAAGATGGAACATCCTCAGGGAGTCTTTCATGCAGACTGCCGGCTGGCTTGACGCTCTTGACCTCAAGGTCAGCTACGGAACCCAGGGTAACGCGGCGATCGGTGATTACGAGGCTCTTGGAATCATATCTACGAGCGGCATGTACAACGGGCTTGCCGGACTTGCTCTGATTCAGCCGGAGAACAACATGCTGACATGGGAGCAGCAGGCGCTGCTCACCGTCGGCCTCTCGGGAAGGATGTTCGATGTATTCGATTTCGAGGTTCAGTTCTATGACAGGAGAACTACCTCCATGCTGATGGCCGTGCCCAACCCTTACACGACCGGTTTCCCCTCCGTCACCGGAAATGTCGGAACGATGAGCAATACCGGTGTGGACGTGACTCTCGGCGTGGACATCCTTCGCGGAGCGGACTATTTCCTGAGGTTCAGCACGACCTTCAACTACAACAGCCAGAAGATTCTGGAACTCTTCGACGGGCGTAAGCGCTGGGAGATCGCCAATACTTCCGTGGCTTATGTCGTCGGCAATCCTGTGATGTTCTATTCTCCTATCTACGCGGGAGTGGATCCCGAAGACGGTATGCCGATGTGGTATCTGCCCGGGGATGACAAGGACGTGACCACCATGGATCCGACCAGAGTGACCAAGGAGTTCAATGAGGCGGAGCTCATTCAGAATACCGGCAAGCAGAGATATGCACCTATCAACGGAGGCTTCTCCCTGTCAGGCGCATGGAAGGGTCTGTCGCTTCAGGCCGATTTTACATATGTGCTTGGAAAGTATCTGATTAACAATGATGCTTATTTCTACATGAACCCTGCCGCCAACCCCAATGAGAATGTTCATAAGGCGGCAAGCGACTTCTGGACTCCGAACAACACGGACGCGCAGTATCCCGACTGGAGCAAGGGCGTGCAGATGCAGTTCGACACGCACCTGCTTGAGGACGCGTCGTTCCTTCGCCTGAAGAACCTTCAGGTTGCTTACTCGCTTCCTGAACGCTGGCTGGAATGGACAAATGGTGTCGTGAAGGATTTCAGAATCACCTTCACCGGGCGCAACCTTTTCACCATGACGAACTATAGCGGTATCGATCCCGAGGTTGACTCCAACCTTACTTACGGTGTCGCCGGAAACTCCAAGCAGTTACTCGGAGGTATAGAGATTACATTCTAAATTCATTTAAGGAATATTGCATATGAACAACATATTGAAATTCATATCGGCCGGAGTGCTCATGACGAGCGTCGTGTCCTGCAATCTGGATCTTTATCCCAAAGGATCCATCAGCTGGACTCCCGGACAGGATCTAATAACGAACGAGGCTGATCTCGAAGGTTTCGAGGCGAATGTAATGTATTGCTTCCGCGCCCTTGAGTACGGATCTTATGACATTGTACCTGACGTGATGGTCGACTATTTCAATGCCACATCCGACTTCAACAACGCATATGGAGGAGTTCATCGTCTTGACGGGACTTTCACACCTGGTGACTATGACATAGAGGACAACTGGTCCAACCCCTACGCTGCGATCAAGAATTTCAATCTCTTCATCGACAGCGCGAGAAGAGTGCCGGAGGATCTGAAAGACAGGGCCGATGTCGCCAGAGGCGAAGCTTTCCTCGGAAGGGCGTTCGCTTACCTTCACCTCGCAAGACATTTCGGGCTTGTCTATGATCCGCAGACAGCTGACACTGATCTGTGCGTCCCTCTTGTGACCGAGTATGACCAGGAGGAGCGTCCCGGAAGGTCGACTGTGGCCGAGGTATACGGCCAGATCAAGGAGGATCTTGATTCCGCGGCTGTTCTGCTTGCCAGAGTCCCCGGGGAGATAAGGGCGCAGCACCCTACTATCGATGCCGTGAACTTCATGTATGCCCGGTATTATCTTGATACGCGGAATTATGCTGAGGCTGCCACCTATGCCATGAGCGTAATCAACTCGAATGCCGGCTACGCTCTCTCATCGACTGCTGGCGAGATGCTTGCCGAATGGCGCAACGACAGCGGCAATGAGCCTGTGATGCAGTTCTATGCATCAGCGAGCGAAGGTGTCGGAGGACATGTCTCCTATCTTGGCGAGAACGGGATGAGCAATGATCCTATCAAGGGACTTTATTATCGTCCGAAGTTCATTCCTACAGCAAAGCTTGTGAATTCTTATTCTCAAAACGACTTGAGACGCCAGCAGTGGTTTGATGACACCTATCCTTCGTACCATAATGCGATATGGTATAATGACGGCAGTACGCAGTATTATGTATTCAGCAAATATCCGGGCAACCAGAGCCTGAATCCGGCATCAAACATTCCGAATTCCGGGCATGCAGTCAAGCCTTTCCTTATAGGTGAGATGTATCTGATAGCTGCCGAAGCGTATTTCGAAAGCGGGAACTCCTCTTCAGCAAAGACTGTCCTGAACACTCTTCAGCGCTCAAGAGCCGGCAACCTTACGGCTACGGTCACCATGGAGGAGATACAGAATGAATGGTACCGCGAAGTTGTCGGAGAGGGTCTTTATTTCAGCTGTCTCAAGAGATGGCACAAGGGTTTTGATGGACGTGACGCCCAGAACGGAGCGCCTGTCATGACCCAGACTGATTCATATGAGAATAAGGTGCTGCCTGCTGATGACTATCATTTCAACTGGCCTATCCCTACATACGAGATACAGACAAACGCCAATCTTGCAAATCAGCAGAATGAAGGTTACAGTTCGTCTGTGAATGAGTAACGATCAATACGAACATGATGAAAATTAAAGCTTTTACCAGAATACTCGCGATGAGCGGAGCGATTTTCGCTCTTGTGTCCTGCAACCAGAAGGCGGAGTTCCATACTGCATCCTATGTAGCTATTTCCGCCTCCTCCGTCGAGGTGAGGGAGGATGCCGGTTACATTGACATACCTGTCTATGCATATGTGCAGAATGGGGATTTGTCTTTCCCCCGTGCCGAGTCGGCCAACACCGTAGTGACGTTCGAAGTGATTCCCGACACTGCTGTCGAGGGCGAGAACTATACCATCGAGCCTGCCGGAGGGGTGCTGACTTTCAACGACAAGTCAGAAGCCGTGCTCAGGGTCAATGTGGTAGATCACGAGGGCATAGATGATACCAAGACGCTTGCTGTCAGGCTCACGGGCGCCACTAACGGATATGATCTCGGAGGAATGGACGAGGTCACAGTCAATATAACGGATTCGGATCACCCGTATGCCCACATTTTCGGAACTTACAGGTGTGACGGTCTGGAGGATCCTCTCGGCGGTGGCACAGGAAGTCTTGAGCTTACCATATCTCCGGTTTCCGGCAATTACAGTGCACTGTCAATCGAAGGTTTCGCACCTTCTGCCGCCGGCAACGTTGACTTGAACGCAGTCATCGGCACAGCTGCCGGACAACTGCTCTCAATCACTACCGGTCAGACACTTGGAAGGTATGAGGATGCGGATGTCACATTCACGGCGGTGAGCAGCTTTACCAGTGACGGATATTATCCGGCCAACGCACTGACATTCAGCATCGCAGACGATGGTTCGACACTGACTTCCGCTCCCTTCGGATATCTGATAGGTTTCCCTGTGGTTGAAAACGGACAGACATATACTTCAATAATCGATACCTACGTCAAGGATGAAGCTGTCTTCACCAAGGTGCAATAGGATTCTCTGCGATTGAAACTTAAAGCAGGAAGTCCGTCGAGCCTTTCCGGCCCTGCGGACTTTCTGTAATAATTGGAGGCAGTATCTTATGAGATTTGGATTTGCAATCATTGCGCTGCTGTCCGGATTCATGCTGGATGCAGCTGAATATGAGCCGACTACCAATTGGCCCTATGTGTATGAAGAGTTCATTCCCGGCCATGTCAAGACTCATCAGGGAGCTGACATAAGCTACGACAAACTCAATGTCAATCTCGTGAGCGGCAGGGTACATTATGTCGAGGACGGCGTCATCATGCAGGCGGACCTCAACACCATCGCCCTGCTCGTGATAGGGGACGACTCTTGGATGAGCGTGGGAGGAAGGATGATGAAGGTTCTCAGGAATACGGCGGACAGCGCCGTCCTGCTCCGCGTCACCATAGACACTGACGCTATGAACAGTGCGGACATAGGCTACGGCAAGTCTTCCATCGCCTCCACTTCCGGCCTTTCCCTCGTGGCCCTCGGTTCCGGTATGGACTATTCGGTAAACCGGAGTCTGGACGATCTTCAGAAGGAAAGGTATGATGGGGAGCCGCTTGAGCTCCGTGAGGTTTCCGGAATATATTACAAAGGGACCTTCGTTCCGGCGACGAGAGTCGACGTGCTCAAGATCCCCGGCATAGACAAGGATGCCGTCAAGCAGTATCTAAAGACAGAAAAGATAAAGTTCAACAGGACTGACGACCTTGCCAGACTTGCTGACTTTCTCTATACTTTATAATTACTATCAATAATATGAAACACCATCTGTTGTTTTGTCTGCTGGCTGTTTTCGCGGCTGTCTCCTGCACCAAGGAACCGATAGAGTCGCCTGAAACGCCGCAAACCGCGCCTGCAGAGCCGAATTCGCTTTTTACCTCGGAAATTACGGTAAAGTTCACCGAGGAGATGGCGGCGCAAGTCGAAGATGATTTCGCCGCAGGAAAGCTTTACACCAAGTCCATGCCCTTCAACGAACTCGTCGACGAACTGGGTGTCACATCCATAAGCAGGGTGTTCGGTGAGGACGAGCGTTTCATAGAGCGTGAACGCAAGGCCGGGCTGCATCTCTGGTACAGGATTACTGTCGATCCCGACAAGGTCATGATGACCAAGGCCGCCGACGGCCTGGCGTCGGTTCCCGGCATTCAGCTGGCCGAGCCGATACGCAAGATCAAGTCCACGGATTTCAACGACCGTTACTTCCCTCAGCAGTGGGGTCTGGACAATACTAATAATCCCGGTTTTGACATCAATGTCGCCGAGGTCTGGGAAAACTACACCACCGGCTCCGATGATGTGATCGTCGCCGTATTGGACCAGGGCGTGCAGATGGATCATGAAGACCTGCCCACCGTCATTCCGGAGGGATACGGCGGAAGCCGTACTTTCGTTTCGGGAGCGAGTGCGATAAACCCCGGAGACCATGGAACGCATGTGGCCGGAATCATCGCCGCGTCGAACAATAACGGCATCGGTGTCTGCGGAGTTGCCGGCGGTGACGCGTCCAGAGGCGTGTCCGGTGTCCGGATTCTTTCCTGCCAGATGCTTGATGATGATAGAAGTTCCGCGAACAGCGCCGAGGCCATGCGCTATGCCGCCAATAACGGAGCCGTGATTTCACAGAACAGCTGGGGATATAATTTCGATGTTAACGGTGACGGTCATCTTGACGCGAGCGAAATCCAACTGGCGAAAGATACCCAGATCGAGTCCGTGCTGGCGGCTGCCGTCGACTATTTCATCACCTATGCCGGTTGTGACGGCCGCGGAAACCAGCTTGAGGACAGCCCTATGAAGGGCGGAGTGGTGATCTTTGCCGCCGGAAACGACGCCATCCCGTATGGAGCTCCCGCCAATTATGAGAAGGTCATCGCTGTCGGTTCGACGGACAGATACGGCAACCGCTCCAGCTTCTCGAATTATGGCGACTGGGTGGATATCTGCGCCCCGGGATCCGACATATACAGCAGTGTCCTGGGCGGTTATGCGAACATGAGCGGCACCTCCATGGCCTGCCCTTATGTAAGCGGTGTCGCCGCGCTTCTCGTATCTTACTACGGCGGGCCCGGATTCACCAACGAAATGCTTAAGGAAAGGCTGCTTGAAGGTGCGAACAGCGAGATCTCCCCGTCCACTCCTTCCCAGAACATAGGCCCCATGCTTGACGCCTACGGCTCGTTTACCTATGGCGGAACCACGCCTCCCGACAGGGTCCGGGAATATGAAACCGACGCCTTCGGAGGAGTGATCAACTTCAGCTGGGCCGTGACCGCCGACGAGGACAACGGCAAGGCCGAGGGCTATCTGCTGCTCGCGACGACCGACAGGAACGAGCTGGAGGACATTGACCTCAGGAACATTCCCGAGTCTGTCCGCTGGTCGCAGGTTGTCGTGGGAGACAAGGCGGTGGGCGATGAGCTGAACGGAAGCATAGAAGGTCTGGAATTCAGCACGACCTATTATGTCGCCATCGCAGGTTATGATTATCAACAGAACTATTCTTCTCTGTCCGACATCCGTGAAGTGACGACCACCGGGAACAATCCTCCGTTGATCAGCGCCTCCGAGACCGGAGAGATCGTCCTGAAGTCTCATGAGACCTTCACCCGCAGCTACACTATAAAGGATCCTGACGCCCAGGAGATCACGATCGAGTTCACTCCCGGTTCCGACGCCGCCTCCCTGCCCGAGGGGTCAGGTGCTGACGAGTATGTCTTTACCGTAGTGGGCAATCTGGCCGATCCGGGAGACTATACCGCCGTTGTCAAAGTGACCGACACGCAGGACGCCTCCGCTACGGAGAATATTAAATACCGTATCCTTGAGAATCATGCTCCTGTCACGGTGGCGGAGATCAGGGATGTAATGCTGCAGGCCATGGGCCAGTCTTCCGAGGTGGCCATGTCGGAGCTTGTCGCCGACGAGGACGGAGAGCAGCTGACATGGAGCATCTCCAACACGGCTCCCACGACAGTGCATGCGAGCATCAGTTCCAACACTCTCTATCTGACCGCCCTGAGCTACGGAAACGCCCAGGTGACCATTACCGGAACCGACTGCCGTGGAGAGAAGGCGTCGGCAACCGTCAACGTGATCGTCAAGAATCCCGATTCCCCTCTTGAGGTCTATCCCAACCTCGTGAGCGACTATCTCAGCGTCCGCACCATGGAAGAGATGGATACGCGCGTGATGATCACCACCTCCACCGGTGCGACGGTCTATGACGAGACGGCGCCTGTGAGCGTATTCAATCCGGCGGTCATAGACATGCGCAACTGCGCTCCTGGCCAGTACAGAGTGTATGTCAGCTTCGGCGGGAATGAATATACGCGCACAGTAGTGAAGTTGTAAGTTTCAAGAATGATCAAGATGAAAACAGTTAGACATATTCTTGTTCCGGCCGTCGCCGCCTTGCTGATTTCATTCAGCGCATCCGCGCAGGAGTCGGAAGCCCTTGCGTTCGGAAGAGTCTCCCATGATCCGGTTTCCGCCGCCATGGGAGGCGCAGGAGTCGCAAGTTCAACCAACATGGCTTACGCGTCCTACCGCAACGCCGCGGCTGTCCCTTATTACGAGCGCACGCTCGACGTGGCCGCCGGCTATCAGCTCTGGCAGGCGTCGAATACGAACAATCTGAGCCTTGCGGGAGCCTGGAACGTCAATGACAAGTTCGGTCTGACCGCCGGGTTCACATACGGCATGTGTGCTGCCTATGACATCTACGACGCAGGTGGAACCGTCACCGGGACCTTCGCACCTTCCGAGATGCAGGCGAATCTCGGTTTCGGCTGGCGCTTCATGCCCTGGCTGTCTCTGGGCGCCAATGTCCGGTATCTGTCCAACACTCTGTCTGAAGGGCACAGCTACGGTGCGGTTTCATCGGACATATTCCTGATGTCCAGAATCAGAAGTCTGACCCTCGCGCTCGGCGTGTCTTCGCTCGGCAGCAGGGTGGAGTCCGCCTCCGGGGCGATGTATTCGCTGCCCGCTTCGCTGACCTTCGGCGCCGGTTATCTTGCGGAGTTCGCCGAGGCCCACAGAGTCGAGGTCCTGCTTGATGCTGACTGGTATTTCGCCGGGGCCCTCTCCGCTGCGGTCGGAGCCGAGTACAACTGGAACCGCATGGTCTCGGTGCGCGCCGGCTACCGCTACGGCGGGAAGTCCGTGATCCCCTCCTACGCCTCCGTCGGAGCCGGAGTGGAGTTCATCGGAATCAGCCTCGACCTTGCCTATCTGATCGCCACCGGGGACTCTCCGATGAAGAACACCCTGACCTTCGGTCTCGGCTACAGCTTCTGACAGACTCCGTTTGGATAAACACGGAAAGGGTGACCGGAATGTCAAAGACTCCAACGGTCACCCTTTTTTGTACAAATTACATGTATTTCCGCAAAGTATTCATAGGATAATTTGCGGAAACGAGGTAAAAACCATGCGTTTCCGCAAAATATCCTACGGCGTCTCCCTCTTGAGATTTTCGATATATTCGTCTATTTTCAGCAGCTCGCTGCGCACGGCGATGTGCTGGGGGCAGGCCTCCTCGCATTTGCCGCACTGTATGCAGTGGTCGGCCTGGCGGACGGTGGGGATGGCCTTGTCGTAGGCGAGAAGGTAGCGGCGACGCGCCTTCGCGTAGCCTTCCTGCTCGCTGTCCTTGACATAGGTGCCGGCGTTGAGACTGTCGTTGTAGAACTTGAAGATGCCCGGAATGTCGATGCCGTAGGGGCAGGGCATGCAGTAGTTGCAGCCGGTGCAGCGCACGAGAGGCCAGGTCTCCATTCTGGTCGCGACCTCCTGCAGCAGTTCCATCTCCTCCTCGCTCAATGGCTTGAAGTCGAGGTAGGTCCGCAGGTTGTCCTCGAGATGCTCCATGTAGGTCATGCCGCTGAGCACCGTCAGGACTCTCGGGAAGCTTCCGGCGAAGCGGAAGGCCCACGAGGCCAGCGAGCCCGAAGGGTCTTTTGCCTGAAGCATGTCGGCGAGCGTCACAGGCATGTCCGCAAGGCGTCCTCCGCGCAGCGGCTCCATTATCACCACCGGGATGCCCGTGCTGTCGAGCACTCCGTAGAGATATTCGGCATCGGTGTTGTTCCTTCCGGCGTGTCTCCAGTCGACATAGTTCATCTGAATCTGCACGAAGTCCCAGTGGTATTTCGAGTGCAGGCTCATCAGCTCGTCGAAACCCTGCTGGTTCCCGTGGAAGGAGAATCCGAGATTGCGTATGTGCCCGAGCTCCCTCTCCCTGAGCAGGAAGTCCATTATGCCGGTGGTGCCGAAGCGGGTGTTGAAGGCATCCATGCCTCCGATGGAATGGAGCAGGTAGTAGTCTATATGGTCGGTCTTGAAGATTTCCAGCGAATTGCGGTACATCATCACCGAATTGTCGTAGCTCCAGTCGGAGAAGTTGGAGAGCTTGGTGGCCAGCAGCCACTTGTCGCGCGGATAGCGGTTCAGCGCCTCCGCCGTGGCTCTCTCGCTCTCGCCTCCAAGGTAGTTGGGAGAGGTGTCGTAGTAGTTCACCCCGTGCGCCATGGCCACGTCCACCAGGCGGTTGACCTCTTCCTGGTCGATGACCTTGCGGCCGTCGGGGCCTCCGGTCATGGGCCAGCGCATGCAGCCGTAGCCGAGCAGGCCGATGCCGGGATAGTTGCTCGCCATCTCGCCGTCGGGGATTCCGGTCTGCTGCTGTGCGGCCCCGGTCTCGGAAATTCCGGATGAGCAGGCTGCGACCCCTATCGCTGCGGCTCCAAGGCCGGCGGTCTTAAGAAAATCTCGTCTGTCCATAATGATGAGCTGTTTTAATTCTGGCCTTGTCTTCTGCGTTGCTGCCGCACGCCGCGTCCCTCGCCCTGGCTTCCCTCGCCGCCGTGCGTCCCGCGATGAGGCGCTGCTTCACGATGCACGGACAGCCCGTCCACGATAATCGCGCTTATGGGTCTTGACGGGCACAGGAACTCGCAGGCTCCGCAGCCTATGCAGTGGTTGTGGGCCACGGCGGGCACGGGCCTCGCGTAGCCGTCGGCGCGGATCATCCGTATGGCTCCTGTGGGGCAGTGGCGGGCGCAGTTGCCGCAGTCCTCCTTGTCGGCCGCGGCGAAGCAGAGTTCGAGATTCACCCTGGCCTTGCCTATGCTGACGGTGAGTTTCTCGTCCTGCCGTATCGGCCCTATCGCGTCGGTGGGGCATACTTCGCTGCATGCCGTGCATTCAGGTCGGCACCATCCGTTCTCGTAGCCCATCTGCGGCTGGAGGAAATGTTCGAGGTCGGTGGACGGACGCAGCACGCCGTTCGGGCAGTTGCTGACGCAGAGCTGGCAGGCGGTGCAATGGTCGTAGAAATGCTTTACGCTCATGGAGCCGAAGGGAACAAGGCGTTCGCGGCGTTCGGGGCTCTTCTTGTCGATTACATCGGCGAGGCCGCCGTCAAGACGCTTTACCACCTGGGCCGATGCGTTCAGGGCGGATCCGGCAAGCGCGCCGGCTCCGATCACCGTCGCGCCGGTCGCGATAAAACTACGCCTGCCGCTGTCAGCCGGGGCCTCGTGGCTTTTCTGAGCTGTCGCGGCCTTTCCCGGCAGCGCCGGCTTGAATCCGACGAAGCGGTATCTTATCGCACCTTCGGCGCAGTTGTCGATGCAGTCGAAGCACAGCACGCAGCGGCTGCCGTCGACATAGTGCCTGTCCATGTCGATGCACGAGGCCTTGCAGCGGCTTCCGCAGCGCTTGCAGGCCACGCATTTGCTTTCGTCTATCGTGAGACGGAACAGTGAGAAGCGGCTGAATATGCTAAATGCCGTGCCTACGGGGCATATCGTGTTGCAGTATGCGCGTCCGCGTGTCCATGCAAGAAAGAATATCAGCAGGAAGGTGACTGCCGCCGTGATCAGCAGGGCCGGGGCCATGCTGTCGCCTTCCGCGAGTCCGGCGACGCTCCTGACCATGCGTCCGTATGCGCTGTAAGGCGCGAGCAGGGTCAGCAGCAGCTGTCCGGTCACGAAGGCGCTGGCGACTGTCAGCGCGAGCACAACGAACCTTACCACCTTGTGCTCGGGCTTGAAAGTGAAGCGTTTGAGGTGGTTGACGGGTTTCGGAAGGTTCCTGCCCTCGGCCTTGAGCCTTTTCATCCTGGATGTCTGCCTTCTGTTCAGGCTTTCTCCGATGAAACGGCGCAGCCGGATTATCACGTCCTGGAATACGCCCATCGGGCATATCACGGAACAGTACAGCCGGCCGAGAATCAGCGTCAGGATCAGGATGCCGAGCATCACGGGCAGATTGAGGGCGAGGAAGGACGGAAGCAGCTGAAGACTGGCCATCCAGCCCCACCACTCGCGGCCGATGCCGACCAGCAGCAGGGTGATTCCGACAAGAAACACCAATGCCAGGATTATTCTGATTTTGCGCAGCATAATGATGATATTGTGTCTTTTGAGGTTCCGGGGGTACATCTCCAGCTCTCGGGGTCACGGAATCCGGCAAGGAAGGCTCCGACTTCCATACGCTTCTTTCCGGCGAGCTGCATGTCCTTGATCGACATGGCTCCGTCGGCGGTGGCGACGGCCAGATAGGTCTTTCCGTCGGAGAGAATCTGCCCGGGCTCGCCCGTGAGCGCGACTTTCTCCGCCTTGTAGATCTTGAGTGTCAGCGGGGCGGGAGACTTGTCCGATACGATTTCGGTGAATGCCGCGGGATGAGGGCTGAGTCCGCGGATGAGATTGCAGATGTTTGCGCTGCTGTCGTTCCAGTCGATGTGGCAGAGCTCACGGTTCAGCTTGGGCGCCGGCTTGAGCACTTCCGCACCCTGGATGAACGAACGCTGGACACGTATTTCCACATTGCGCTGGATCAGGGCTTCTGCGGTCTGCACGACGAGCTCCGAGCCCAGGGCGGCGAGCTTGTCATGGATGCTTCCGGCATCGTCGCCCGGCTCTATGCGGCATTCCTGCCGGAAGATTATTCCGCCGGTGTCGATGTTCCTGTCTATCATGAAGGTGGTGACTCCGGTCATCTTCTCGCCGTTGATCAGGGCCCAGTTGATGGGGGCGGCTCCGCGGTACTGCGGCAGAAGGGCCGCATGGAGGTTGAAGGTGCCGAGTCTGGGGATGCTCCATACTTCCTCCGGCAGCATCCTGAAAGCCACCACGACGAACATGTCGGGCTTCCATGCCTTGAGGGCCGAGAGGAATCCGGGATCCTTGAGCCTGACGGGCTGCAGCACCGGAATGCCGTGCTCCACCGCATAGCGCTTGACCGCGCTTTCGTTGAGCTTGAGTCCGCGGCCGCTCTGCTTGTCCGCGACGGTCACGACTCCGACTACCTTGTAGCCGTTCCTGACGAGCGCGTCAAGAGGGCCTACGGCGAATTCCGGAGTTCCCATGTAGACTATGCGCACGGGACGGAAGAAGCGCGTCACCTTGCTCTTCAGCCTGCGCCACCATATCTTGAACTGGTCCATATTGAAAATTTCAGAGTCGTTTATAGCCTTCCAGGTGAGGAACGCGCCGATCGGAATCAGCACGTATGCCGAGATGAACGCCCCGGTGGTCGCGTCGACGGCGCCGTCTCTCGCCAGCTTGGTGCCGGAGATGTCCACCACCCAGTAGAGCACGAAGAACAGCACCGAAATGATGGCGCTCGTGCCGAGCCCGCCCTTGCGTATCAGCGAACCGAGAGGCGCTCCGATGAAGAACAGTATGAAGCAGGCGAGTGCCTGGGCGAACTTCTTGAGCAGTTCGATATCAGTGTGCCTCACATAGTAGTCCTGCTCGAACACATTGAACTTGAGGCCGTTGATGTCGGAGTTGAAGGTCGAGGCCCTCTCGGCCGCCTGACGGTACGCCCGGACCTTGCTTTCCGTATTCGCCCAGCGCAGGTAGTTGTCGCTCTTGAACTCGCTGCGGTTGGGATTCCGCATCGCGGTGTCGAGCTGCACGCTCTCCAGGAAAGTCCGCATCTTGCCGATGGACGTGTAGTTGACGGCGTTCATGGAATCGATGAAATGGTGCAGCGAGTCGCTTTCGTGCCTGAGCTGCGCGGCGCTCATAGACTTGGCCTGGTCGCCGAAACGGCTGGAGTCGGACTTCTCGAAGCTGTAGTTGTCGAGGGGGATTATGAGCTGCTGCCTGTCGAAGTCGACATGCTGCAGCACCAGAGTCGTGTCGGCATATCTTATAGTGTTGTCTTCCTGATAGTTGGAGCCGTTGAAAAGAGTGAACACCAGGTAGTCCTTGCTCTTTGACATGCCGATAAGCGCCGAGTCGGCTATGGTCACCGAGGTGTTGCCCTTGTTGCCGGTGTGGTCATAGACCATGACCCCGTGGAGCATGTCGGTCTTCTTGTCTTGGCTGTCCACCCGGAGCACGTAGCCGTCGATGCCGTCGTAGAAGGTCCCGGACGGGATCTTGATCTCGTTCTTGGTGCGGCCGATGTCGTCGCGAAGCGTGAAAATCTGGTTGTATGCCTCCGGTACCAGCCTGTCTCCGATGAAGAAGGCGCCCACCGATATCAGGAACGCCGCGGCGATCAGAGGGGAGATTATGCGGGAGAACGACACGCCTGCGGCCTTTATCGCAAGCAGCTCGTTGTTCTCGGCCATCTGTCCGACGACCATCATCGAGGCCAGCAGCGTGGCCAGGGGCAGGGCGAGAGGGAGAATCGTGAAGACTCCCCACATCAGGAATTCCAGAATCACGCCCAGGCCGAGACCCTTGCCCACCAGCTCGTCGATGTAGAGCCAGAGGAACTGCATCATCAGAATGAAGATTACGACCAGCAGGATCGCGATGAATGGTCCGATAAAGGCTTTGAGTATGAAACGGTCGAGTCTCTTCATGTTCTGTCTTTTCTGTCCGGGCCCGGCTTGGTCGGCCCGGGATTATGCGGCTGAAACGGCGATGTCGGTCAGGGCGGCGAGAGCCTGCTCAAGTCCGTCGGGGTTCTTTCCGCCCGCGGTGGCGAGTCCGGGCTGTCCTCCGCCTCCGCCCTGGATGAACTTGGCGGCTTCGCGTATGTCCTTGCCAGCATTCCTGCCTGCGGCGACGAGGTCGTCGGAATACATGAGCAGCAGCTGAGGCTTTCCGTCGCTGAGCCAGGCGGCCGCGAGGGCGGTGTTGTTCAGGCTCTTCTGCAGCATCAGCGCAGCATTGCGCATCAGCGCGGAGTTCACGTCCCTCTGGGGAACTATGCCCGGGACTATGAGCCTGATTCCGTTGACCTCCTTGGCCTGCGCTTCGAGCATCCTGGCCATTTCGGCGGCCTTCTGCTTCTGGAACTCCTCTGCCTGCTTCTTGAAGCTGGCGTTGTCCTCGATGAGTTTGGAGATCGCGCCTGCAAGATCAGGGGCGTTGTTGAAGAACGAGCGCGCGGTCTTGAGCATGTTCTGCATTCCATAGACGAACTGCTCGGCCTCGGCTCCGGTCACCGCCTCGATGCGGCGTATTCCGGCGGCGATTGCCGACTCGCTGATTATCTTGAAGAGTCCGATGTTGCCGGTGGCGGAAGTGTGGCAGCCGCCGCACAGCTCGACGCTGGGGCCGAACCTGACGACTCTGACGCGGTCGCCGTATTTCTCGCCGAACAGCGCTATCGCTCCCATGTTCCTGGCTTCGTCCATCGTGGCGTCGCGCTTCTCCTCCAGCGGCAGGTTCCCGCGTATGAGCTCGTTGACGCGGCTTTCGACTTTCATTATCTGCTCGTCGGAGAGCTTCTCGAAATGGGAGAAGTCGAAGCGGAAGTTCTTGTCGCAGACGAAGGAGCCCTTCTGCTCCACATGCTCGCCGAGAATCTCGCGCAGCGCGCGGTCGAGAAGGTGGGTGCAGCTGTGGTTGCAGGCTATGCGGGCGCGGCGTGCGGCGTCCACCTTGAGAGTGAATCCGCCCGTGCAGTTCTGCGGGAGTTTCTCCGCTATGTGTATCGTTAGCTCGTTCTCCTTGATGGTGTTGAGGATGCGTATCTGCTCGCCGTCCTCGGAGATCAGCATTCCGCTGTCGCCGACCTCGCCGCCCATCTCGCCGTAGAACGGCGTGCGGTCGAATACGAGCTGGAGCATCTCCTTGTTTTTCTGCACGACGGTTCTCTGCTTGAGCAGCAGTGCGCCGGAAGTCTCGGTTCCGTCATATCCGGTGAACTCCACGTCCTCTCCCTGGTGGTAGACGGTCCAGTCGCCGAAGCTGTTGGCCGTGGCGTTGCGGGCCCTCTCCTTCTGCTTGCCGAGCTCGACGTTGAAGCTGTCGATGTCTACCTTGTAGCCGTGCTCGGCGGCTATCAGTTCGGTGAGGTCGATGGGGAAGCCGTAGGTGTCGTAGAGCTTGAAGGCGTCGGTGCCGGAGATCGTCCTGCTGTCGGCGGAGCGTGCGAGGCAGTCGTCCAGCAGTTTGATTCCGCGGTCGAGGGTGCGCAGGAAGGCCATCTCCTCCTCCCGCAGCACGTTCTCGATGAGCTTCTGCTGCTTCGCAATCTCGGGGTAGGCGGCACCCATGTCGTGCACGAGCTGTCCCACGAGACGGCAGAGGAAGGGTTCGGTGAGTCCGAGGAAGGTGTAGCCGTAGCGCACGGCGCGCCTGAGGATGCGGCGTATCACGTAGCCGGCCTTGACATTCGAGGGCAGCTGGCCGTCGGCGATGCTGAAGCTGATGGCCCTGATGTGGTCCGCGATCACTCTCATCGCCACGTCGGTCTTCTCGCTCTCGCCGTAGCGGTGGCCGGAGATTTCGCCTATCTTCGCGAGCATGCCGGTGAACACGTCGGTGTCGTAGTTGCTGCGCTTGCCTTGGAGCACCGCGCAGAGGCGTTCGAAGCCCATTCCCGTGTCGATGTTCTTGGCGGGAAGCGCTTCGAGGTGGCCGTCGGCCATGCGCTGGTACTGCATGAACACGAGGTTCCATATCTCGATCACATGGGGGTCCGACTTGTTCACGAGTTCGCGTCCGGGGATGCCGCTCGCGGCCTTTTCCTCGTCGGAACGTATGTCGATGTGTATCTCGGAACAGGGGCCGCAGGGGCCGGTGTCGCCCATCTCCCAGAAGTTGTCGTGCTTGTTGCCCAGCAGGATGTGGTCTTCGGGGAGGTGCTTGCGCCAGGCTTCGCGGGCTTCCTCGTCAAGTCCGGTGCCGTCTTCGGCGGAGCCTTCGAACACGGTGGCGTAGAGCAGGTTCCTGTCGATGCCGTAGACTTCGGTGAGCAGCTCCCACGCCCAGTCGATGGCCTCGGTCTTGAAATAGTCGCCGAAGCTCCAGTTGCCGAGCATCTCGAACATCGTGTGGTGGTAGGTATCGTGTCCGACTTCTTCGAGGTCGTTGTGCTT
>DVLC01000117.1 GCA_018715685.1 Candidatus Cryptobacteroides merdipullorum | reverse complement strand
GCTGCGCAAGAACTAAGCCCTGAGCGCACGCATTGCGTTGAGCACTGCGAGAACCGTTACGCCTACGTCCGCGAACACCGCCATCCACATGGTGCCGAGTCCGACGGCGGCAAGAACGAGGACGGCCACCTTGATTCCTATCGCAAACCATACGTTCTCCCGGGCTATGCGTATCGTACGCCGCGCAATCGATATGGCTGTCGCGATTTTCGTCGGCTTGTCGTCCATCAGCACCACATCCGCCGCTTCTATGGCCGCGTCGCTGCCCAGTCCTCCCATGGCTATGCCCACATCCGCACGCCTTAGCACGGGGGCGTCGTTGATGCCGTCTCCGACGAAGGCGAGGCTCCTGCCCTCCGGTTTCGATACCAGAAGACGCTCCACATATTCTACCTTGTCGGCTGGCAGAAGTTCGGCGTGCCAGGCGTCAAGCCCAAGCTTTTCCGCCACGTCACGGGCGACTTCCTTCCTGTCCCCGGTCAGCATCACCGTATTCCCGACACCCAGACGCTTCAAAGCCGCAACCGCCTCGGCGCTGTCCTCCTTGACACGGTCGCATATCACTATATGTCCGGCATATTTTCCGTCCACCGCGACATGGATGACGGTTCCGACAAGGTGGCATTCGTGCCATTTCACTCCAAGCGAGTCCATCATCTTCGAGTTGCCCACGCAGACGCTGCGCCCTGCCACGTTCGCCCGTATGCCGTGCCCCGCAATCTCCTCGACATCGCTTATGCTGCATCCGTCGGTAGCCTCGTCGGGAAAAGCAGCGCGCAGGGCCTCGCCAATAGGATGCGTCGAGTAGTGCTCGACATGGGCGGCGAGATGCAGCAGTTCCTTCTCATTGAGATCCTCGGGATGGACTGCCTCGACCGCGAATTCGCCGCGCGTCAGCGTGCCTGTCTTGTCGAATACAATGGTACCGAGATTAGCCAGCACGTCCATATAGCTGCTCCCCTTGACCAGTATTCCCTTGCGCGAGGCACCGCCGAGACCGCCGAAGAATGTCAGCGGAACGCTTATCACGAGGGCGCATGGGCATGACACCACGAGGAACACGAGTGCGCGATAGAGCCATGATGAGAAGGATTCGGAAAAACCGTCAGCGGAAAACAGCGGAGGCACGACGGCGAGCAGCACTGCCGCCGACACCACTACCGGAGTATAGACGCGTGCGAATCTGGTGATGAAGGATTCGCTCCTTGACTTGTTGCGGTCGGCGCTCTCCACGAGAGCGAGTATCTTGGACACAGTGCTCTCTCCGAAGCTCCTGCTCGTCTTCACGCGTATCAGTCCGCTGAGGTTGACGCAGCCGGAGATCACCTCGTCCCCTTCGGCCGCCTCTCTCGGAACGCTTTCTCCGGTGAGAGCTACGGTGTTGAGGGTGGTGGAACCCTCGATGACGGTTCCGTCGAGAGGCACTTTCTCTCCGGGCCTTATGGCTATAGTCTCGCCGGGCTTCACCTCCTCCGGAGATACGGTCACCAGCCGGCCCCCGCGTTCGACATTCGCAGTGTCCGGCCTTATGTCCATCAGGTGGGAGATGCTTTCGCGGCTCCTGCCCTCGGCATAGCTCTCGAACAGCTCGCCGACCTGGAAGAACAGCATCACGAACACGGCTTCCGGAAACTGGGTATCCGCGCCCGGCAGGAAGCCTATGCAGAGCGCGCCTATGGTGGCGATGGACATCAGGAAGTCCTCGTTGAACATGTCTCCTTTTATTATGCCTTCCGCGGCCTCCATGAGGGTCTCGCGGCCTATAAGCAGATAAGGGACGAGATAGACCAGCAGGAGCTGCCAGGTCTCCATAGCGCATTTCTTCTCAATCAGCACCGCGGCGGCAAGAAGCACCGCCGTCAGAGCTATCAGAATAATCCTGCCCTTCATTCCGCCATTGTCGTGGTGGTGAACTTGGGCGGAGCCCGTCTGAGCTGTCCGCCCGTGGTTGTGTGTGTGATTCTCCATGGTTGTCTTGTATTGTGCCGGGACCTGCCTGTTCCGGCGACCGGAGGCAAAGTTATCCCTTCCCCTGCGCAACCGGGTTGCAAACAGCGGAATGTTTCGGGGATGCGGCAGGTCCGTCCTGCAAAACACCTTCCTTATTGCATGAAGTTCATGGAGATCCAGCCGGCGAGGTCGGCGAGGAGTTCAGCGGAGACGGTCTCTTCGATTGAGCGGTATTCGGTGACGGCTCCGGTGGCGCAATGCTGGAATAGATGGTTCAGCGAATCGTATTCCTTGATGAGATTGCGGCTGTCCTGAGGCAGCTCCGCCCGTATGGCCTCAAGGTTCAGCGAAGATATTATCTGGCAGTCCTTGCTGCCGTTGACGGCCATCACCGGGCAGACGGTGGACGCTATGTCATCTGTCGGGTCATAGTCGATGAACCAGTTCAGCCAGGCATTTCCTTCCAGCCTGGCGTTCTGACGATAAATCTCTTCAGATACCGTTCCGGTCTGGCCTGACAGCTCCATGATACGGTTGACCTGGGCGGTGAGAGCCTTGTCTCCCCTGACACCAAGTCCTGCAAGACTGACAACGAAATCAACTGCGCCGCGGGCTCCGAGCATGAAGGCGATGCTGGCCCCCTCGCTGTGGCCGATGACACCTATTTTCGAGAATCTGCCGCTGTTTCTGAGGAATTCCACGGCCGCGAGCGCGTCCTGCATGAAATCCTCGGTGGTGGCGCTCTCAAGCTCCCCTCCTGCCGACTCCCCGAAACCGCGGTCGTCATAGCGCAATGACGCGACGCCGTGACGCGCAAGCCAATCGGCAATCACAAGAAAAGGCCGGTGTCCGAATATTTCCTCGTCGCGGTTCTGCAGACCGCTTCCGCTGACCATCACGACCGCTACCGGAAGCTTTCCGGTGATTTCAGACGCGCCGCCAGAAATCGAAAGATCGCAACCTTCCGGCCAGGAAAGAGTTCCGGCGAGAGTCGCACCGGCGGCCGCATTGAAGAATCTTACCTCCTCCGTATTGTAGGGGAACGGCGGCTGCGGAGTCTGAGGACGGTCCAGTACAAGCTCTCCTTTCGTGAGAGTCAGCGGCAGAGACATGCCGCCCTGGCTGAAAGTCCCCATTATCTGCCCGCGATAAAGCATTCCGCTGTAGGCAGCGAAAACCGACGGGATATTTATGCTGAGCGCAGGCAGCGCATCCTCGTCAAGCTCCGCCGCAATTCCTTCCGCGCCCTGGTCGGGACTGTCCATAGTGACCGTGAAGGCGCCGTCCGCGTCTGTCGAAAAATTGAAGACTATCGTAAGCTCAGTCCGGCCTGTCCCGAGTTTCCCGCTCCAGGAGCCATGCAGCAGAGCGGCGATGTCATCATCGGTATCGTCCGACGCTGCCGCCTGAAAAGTCATCAGAAGACACGGCAGCAGGAGAACGATGAACTTGAGAAAACCGGAATTGCCTGCACTCATGACTTTGGTTCGTACCAATTCACCAGCCCTGGGCGGACATGGGATGTTCGAGTCCGTCGGGAGTCACGAGCACGGCCCCTACTTCAGGCCGGGCCATGTGTCCGATTATGTCGAAAACCTGAAAGTCAGTGCGGAAGCGCTCATAATCGGAAAGAGGAACGACATACAGCAGGCGCAGGTCGTCACCACCGTTCATGGCCGCGGAGACCGGATCCATGTCAAGCTCCTTTCCGAGAGCGAAGCTGTTGCCCTCGAAAGGAATCCTGTCGGCATACACCTTCGCCCCGAGTCCCGTGTCGCGCGAAAGCCTCAGAATCGCGTCAGAAAGCCCGCGTGAGACGAAAAGTCCGGCGGCAGGTATGATTCCCAGTTCCTCGAGCTGTATGACAGTCACAGGGCTTAATTCAGGCTTGAGATAGTCGCCCACCATCATCCTGTACTTCTCCAGCTCGTCCGGCTTGTGTTCCAGCACCTGCTGTCCGAAATATGCCGAGCCGAGACTGCCTGACACGCAGATCAGATCCTTGCTGGCAGGCGCGGGGCGTTTCTCTTCGGTAGAAGCCTTTCTGAACCCCTCCGCCGCGATGCTGATCGCAAGCCCGTTGCGGGAAGGAACGAGGTCGAGAGAAAGATGCTCGTAGCCATGCTCCTTCGCGGCGACGAGAACCCCGCTCCAAAGTTCACTCACCTGCTCATAATCAAGTTTGGAGGAGATTCCCAGCGTGATGCTCAGAGTCCGCGGACGGGCCATGGCGGCGTAGAGTTCGCCTGTCACGGAGACCACGCTCTTGTAGCCGAGGTGCTTGAGCGGAAAATAGACGAGGCTGAAGTCAGTGCCTTCGAGCAGAAGACGGGAGGCGGCCACGGCGGAGCCGTCACCCTCTCCGCCGACGGAGAGGGGTGCTTCGAAGGCGGCGTACCCGCTGCCTTCGAAGAGCCGCCGTATGGCCTCCACCCTGCCTATTTCAGCAAAAGTCTCCGCCATTACAGATTTCTCAGAAGATTGTTCAGACTCACCTTCTTCTCAAGCATTGAGCGGAGTTCCGCAACGGGAACCCTCTCCTGCTGCATCGTGTCGCGGTCGCGCACTGTCACGCAGTTGTCGTTGAGAGTCTCGTGATCCACGGTAATGCAGAACGGCGTTCCTATGGCGTCCTGCCTGCGGTAGCGCTTGCCTATGCTGTCCTTCTCGTCGTACTGGCAGTAGAAGTCGTACTTGAGATCGTCCATGATCTTCTGTGCGTATTCGGGAAGTCCGTCCTTCTTGATCAGAGGGAGCACGGCGGCCTTGACCGGAGCGAGAGCGGCGGGAAGCTTGAGCACCACCCTGCTTTCCCCGTTCTCGAGCTGCTCGACAGTATAGGAATGGCTGAGCACGGCGAGGAACATTCTGTCCACACCTATGGATGTCTCCACGCAGTAGGGCACATAGCTCTCGTTAGTTTCGGGATCGAAGTACTGGAGCTTCTTCCCTGACAGTTTCTGATGGTTGCCGAGGTCGTAGTCGGTGCGGCTGTGTATGCCTTCGAGTTCCTTGAAGCCGAAGGGGAAGTTGAATTCTATGTCAGTGGCGGCGTTGGCGTAGTGCGCGAGTTTCTCGTGATCGTGGAAACGGTAGTTCTCGGCTCCCATGCCGAGGTTCACATGCCACTTCATGCGGTTCTCCTTCCACTTGCGGAACCATTCCATCTCGGTTCCGGGCCTTACGAAGAACTCCATCTCCATCTGCTCGAACTCCCTCATGCGGAAGATGAACTGGCGGGCCACCACCTCGTTGCGGAAGGCCTTGCCTATCTGGGCTATGCCGAAGGGAAGCTTCATGCGCCCTGTCTTCTGCACGTTGATATAGTCCACGAATATGCCCTGGGCGGTCTCAGGACGGAGGTATACGGTGCTGCCCTCGTCGCCCACCGAACCGAACTGGGTGGAGAACATGAGGTTGAACTGGCGCACATCGGTCCAGTTCCTGGTGCCGCTGATCGGGCAGACTATGCCGCAGTCAAGAATTATCTGCTTGTATTCGGCAAGGTCGTTAGCCTGCTCTGCGGCCACATAGCGGTTGTGAACCTGCTCATAATGCTTCTTCTCGCGCAGGACATTCGGATTTGTCTCTCGGAATTTCTCTTCATCGAAACTTTCGCCGAACTTCCTGCGGCCTTTCTCGACTTCCTTGTTGATTTTCTCCTCTATCTTTGCCAGATAGTCCTCTATCAGCACGTCGGCGCGGTATCTTTTCTTGGAATCCTTGTTGTCGATGAGCGGATCGTTGAATGCCGCAACATGTCCCGAAGCCACCCAGGTTCTGGGCTGCATGAAGATTGCGGCGTCTATGCCCACGATGTTCTCGTTGAGACGCGTCATCGCATTCCACCAGTACTGCTTGATGTTGTTCTTCAGTTCGACTCCGAGCTGGCCGTAGTCGTATACGGCCGCAAGACCGTCATATATCTCGCTTGAAGGGAAAATGAATCCGTATTCCTTGCAATGAGCAACCAATACCTTGAAGAGTTCTTCCTGAGTCATATTCGATTTTTAGTTTAATGTTGTGCAAAGTTAAGAATCTGTTCGGAAAATAAGCTGTTTCAACGCAATATCTCACCGAGCGGACGCATCACGAACTCCCTTTCGTACATCAGAGGATGGGGGATCCTGAGTTCGGGAGTATCAATTTTACGGTCTCCGTAGAGGAGAATGTCTATGTCTATCGTCCGGTCATGATAAATCCTGGCGCCGTCGTCCGAAAATTCCACTGTCTCCCTTCTCCCCATCCCGCGCTCTATCTCCTTGCATATTCCGAGCAGGCTCAAGGGGTCGACATCCGTTTCGTAAAGCACCGCGCAGTTCAGGAAATTAGCACCGCTGAATCCCCAGGACTCAGTCTCTATCACCGATGACATCGCGACATGCTGGCCAATGCGTGAATCCAGCTTATCAACCGCCTCCGCAATATTTGCGGCACGGTCTCCGAGATTCGATCCGAGCGAAAGGTAGACCTTTTCCATCGCCGGCTACAGTTCCGGATCCATTCCGAGGGCTATCCTCGCCTCATCCGAAAGCAGGCTCTGGTCCCACACCGGATCGAACACGAGTTCTATCTCGCAGCTGTTTATGCCGGGAGTGTTTTCCACATTGTGCTTGACATCTGCCAGCACCTCGTCGGCCATCGGACAATTGGGGGCGGTGAAAGTCATCTTTATGTGGACATCATGGGCCTTGTCTATGTTCAGTTCGTAAATCAGACCGAGATCGTAGACATTGACCGGTATCTCCGGGTCGTAGACCTGCTTCAAGGCCCTGACCACATCTTCGTAGAGAGGCGCGAGGTCCTTCACGTCCTGCGGTGTCAATACTTCTTCCTGACTCATTTCGTCAAATGTTTTTCAGCTATGCTCCTGATTGTATCCATCATGGACACGAGTCCGTTCGCCCGCGTGGGAGAGAGGTTCTCCTTTAGTCCGAGCCTGTCGATGAAAGAGAAGTCGTCCCCTGCGATCTCCGCCGCCGTACGGCCCGAATAAACGGAGACAAGCATGGAAATTATGCCCTTGGTGATGATGGCGTCGCTGTCCGCACGGAAATCAATGATACCTCCGTCATCCGTAGCATCCAGCCATACTCTTGACTGACAACCTTTTATAAGTCTGTCATCCGTCTTGAGCTCTTCAGGGAAAGGTTCGAGATTCTTTCCGAGATCAATCAGATATTCGTATTTGTCAAGCCATTCGTCGAACATCGAGAATTCTTCGACGAGCTCGTCCTGTCTTTCTTTCAATGTCTTCATGCTTCAAGCATTTTTATGGCCTTCTTGAGCGAATTCAGAAAATATTCGGCTTCCTCCATGGTGTTGTAGGGTGCGAACGACGCGCGCAGCATGCCCGTGACGCCGAATCTGTCCATCAGAGGCTCGGCGCACATCTGCCCAGAACGCAGGGCTATGCCCATCTTGTCGAGTATCAGGGCGAGATCCTCGTGGTGACAGTGTTCCACGGAGAACGAAAACAGGGGAATCTTACTGAACTCATGTCCGTATGCCGTACCGGGAATACCATAGAGCCTCAATCCGGGAATCCTCTGTAGTTCACAGAGGAGATATGCTGTAACTTCTTTCGTATTCTTTTCTATATCAGTATCTTCCATCAATCTGACCATCTCTGCGGCGGGCACAAGGGTCGGCGCTCCGGCAAAGTTCTGGGTGCCTGCTTCGAATTTCAGGGGCACGGGAGCATAGCTCGTTCCGCTCCATTTCACGCTGCCTACCATCTCTCCCCCGCCCATATACGGGGGCATGGAGTCGAGCAGTTCCTTCTTTCCGTAAAGGACGCCGGTTCCCGGAGCCGCATACATCTTATGTCCTGAAAAGGCATAGAAGTCACAGTCGAGTTCCTTGAGATCCGGGTGCTCATGGACGGCTCCTTGCGCACCGTCCACAAGCAGACGGCAACCGTGCGAATGGCATATTTCCGCTATCGCCTTCACGGGGTTCACGAGCCCAAGCACATTCGAGACATGCGTCACGCAGACGAGTTTCGTCCTCGGGGTGATCATGGAGCCGAGTTCGTCGATGCGCAGCCGCCCCTCATCGTCGACCGGAAGGACTTTCAGGCTTGCATGCTTCCTGCCGCACATCATCTGCCAGGGCACCAGATCTGAATGGTGCTCGCTTTCGCTGACTATGATCTCGTCACCTTCATGCACGAAAGCCTCGCCGAAACTGAACGCCACAAGATTGAGTGAAGCCGTCGCTCCGGAGGTGAACACTATCTCCTTCGGGCTCACATTCAGGCCGGACGCCACCGCAGCTCGCGCGTTCTCATACTCTTCCGTAGCTACGGCCGAAATATGATGCACCGCCCTGTGGATATTGGCGCTGTATTTCTCAGAAAGTTCGACCCATTTCCCGACCACGCTGCGCGGTCTCAGAGAGGTCGCAGCATTGTCGAGGTAGACGAGAGGCTTTCCATATACCTTTTCGTCGAGCTGGGTGAATTCCTTCCTTAGTTCCCGTACGTCCATAAACAAATTTGCAGAACCGCGAATTTAGCATTTTTCGCGCAATAAAGTGCCTTTCAGCGGATAAAACTATCTCCAAGCAATTTAAACTATCCGGCTGAACGGGTGTGCGGCCAAAAGTGTGACACGGAATCCCATAGACAGTTTTCCGCACTGCGCGTTAAAACGTTAAATGAAGTCTGATCAGTATTCGTAGTCCGTACCTATGAACGCCACCTGGCTGAAATCATCCATATTGTTTCTGATAATCCAGTCAATGTACGTCATGAACATCCAGGCCGTGTACTCATATCCAGCGGCGTTCATGTGTCCTCCGAGAAAAAAGCTGTCCCTGAAATTCGTTCCGGAAGCATAGGAAGGTCCGTAGCGGAACAAGTCTATGACATACACATTGTCGAATACTTCAGGCATGCTCCGTATCACTTTATTGAACTCGTCTTCAGCTCTTCCGGACTGAGGCTTCGTCACCACGAAGAATTTCGCGTCGGGCTGTATGCTCTTGACTCTCTGGATGATTCCTCCATAGTATCCGGCGAAGGTGCCGGCATTCTTGGTATAGTCATCCTTGTTTATGTCCTTTCTGACATCACCTGCAGGATATCCGCGTCCGGCGTCATTGACCCCAAGAGCGATTATATATGCCTGCTTGGGACTGGCCTTGGCGTCAATGTCGTTGTTGTTATTGTCAGGATTGTTCCAGAAATGTTCTATCCACCCTTCGGCAGTCTCACCTCCCTGGGAATAATTCTCTCCCTCGGCTCCGATCGCCGCACACATCCGCTGACCCCATGAATACTCATACAGGTCGACATATCCTTTGGAACCGTCTTCACGGTGATACTCGTGCTCCCCGCTGCAAAGAGAATCACCTATGAATCCCCAGCTATGGAAAATGCCGCAGAAGCCAGGATCCGAAGACACGGTACGGATAGGATTGTCTACCGGGCGCTGCTCCCCGGATACTGTTGAAGCTGAAACATTGAATGAAACAGCCGCGAAAAATAACAATAACAAGAACTTTTTCATGGTATGTAAGAGTTAATAATTTCCTAAATATACCCAAAATTCAGAGAATCTAATCCGCTCTCAATTTCGACGTTTTTTTATACTTCCGGCCGCTTGACTCGCTCCGGTGGATCTCCAGATCCTCCTGAACGCAGCAACCAAGAATATTTTCATGAATAATTTGATTAAACTGAACACAAAAATTAACTTTACGAACCAAAACAAACACACAATGACAGATTACATTTCAGGAAAACTGACAGAACTCTCCCCCACCAACGCGGTCATAGAAAATCAGGGAATAGGATACATAATGGAGATTTCCCTGCAGACTTATGAAGAATTGAACGGGAAATCCGAGGCCACACTGTACATCCAGCGACAGGTCAACCAGCGCGACGGAATAGAAATCGATTACGGATTCGCATCGAAGGAAGAAAGGAATCTTTTCCGTTCCATAACGAGCGTATCCGGAATGGGAGCATCATCAACAAGAATGATACTCTCAGCCCTTAACCCGGAAGAACTCCGTAGCACGATACTTTCCGAAAACGTTGCGAGGCTTAAATCAATAAAAGGAATAGGCCTTAAAAGCGCACAGCGCCTTATACTCGAACTCAAGGACAAGATCGTGAAAGGCGACGGGGGAAATTTCGAAGCTATCCTGCATTCCCAAAGCAACGCCGACGCGAAAGAAGCGGCCGTCGCACTTCAGAACCTTGGTTTCACCAAACCGAATATTTCCAAAGCCATCCAGACAATTCTCAAGAATACTCCTGACGCGAAAGTGGAAGACATCATCAAGGCCGCACTGAAAATGCTGTAAAATCAGCGGCCGAAATAAACCAGAAGAACAGATATATCCGAGGGTGATACGCCGGAAATCCTGGACGCCTGCGCTATCGTCCTCGGATTATATTTTTTGAGTTTCTGACGGCATTCTATGGTCAGGCCGGAAACTTTATCGAAATCAAAACCTTCAGGAATCGTCAGCCTCTCCAGGCGATGAAGTTTTTCAGCCATCTTGGTTTCACGATCGATATACCCTCTATACCTGATAGAAATCTCCGCACTCTGTACCACTTCTTCAGAAAACGTTCCACGTGGAACAATTTTAAGCAAATCAGCAAGAGATGTTTCTGGCCGCGTCGCAAGTTCTGAAATCTTCTTGGATTCGGTAATTTCAGAAGAATCTACAGACTTGAGATAAGGATTGACCTTAACGGCAGTCAGTAGTTTAGAATCACAATAACCGAGCAACTCCTCAACCTGTTCATATTTCTTCATCATCAAAGAATATCTGCTCTCATCAGCCAGACCGATGGAATGAGATATTCCCGTCAACCGCAAGTCCGCATTATCCTGTCTTAAAAGAATCCTATACTCCGCTCTTGACGTAAACATACGGTACGGTTCGTCAACGCCTTTCGTCACCAGATCGTCAATCAACACACCGATATAGGACTGGTCACGACCAAGAATAAGGGGATCTTTTCCATTAAGTTTAAGATGCGCGTTGATACCTGCCATTATTCCCTGGGCGGCGGCTTCTTCATATCCGGTAGTTCCGTTAACCTGACCCGCGAAATAAAGGTTTTCAATATTCTTCAGTTCCAAAGTCGGCTTGAGCTGGGTGGGATCGAAGTAATCATACTCCACAGCATAAGCCGGACGGAATATCTTAGCCTTCTCCAATCCCTTGATAGCATGAAGAGCATCAATCTGAACATCGA
>DVLC01000116.1 GCA_018715685.1 Candidatus Cryptobacteroides merdipullorum | reverse complement strand
GTCTACGATAGCGGGAGTGGCCGCATTTTCTGCCTTCTGGTCGATAGTCGAGCTGTTCGAGCAGGAGAAGAGGGTCCGCAAGGGCTGGTTTCCTGAAAATCCGGCGCGAAAAAGTAAAAATTCCGGTCGTTGATGCGACGTCCTTTTCGGAAAGCAGGATGGCGTAGCCTTTTTCCATCGCCGTCGCGCTTTCTTCCAGATAGCCTCCGGCCTGGCAGGTCAGCCCTATGCCATAGTTCGCATAGCCTTCCATATAGCGGCTGTCGGATTCGCCCGCAACCTCCAGGAACTTGCGTGCGGTGCGCGAGGCCGTTTCCGTGCGGCCTTCCGCAATCAGTCGTTTTATCACGAGAATCTCGGTGAAGACATAGCGCCTGTCTCCGGCTTCAAGCAGCAGGGGAGCCACCGCTCCGGACGCATCGAGGAAATCTTCCAATGTGCCTGCGACATAGTAGTACATGGCTCTCTTGTACATCGCGGCGATGATTCCCGCTTCGTCCCCGGTCTGCCGGGCGAGATTCTCCATGAGGTCAATCCAGACTATCGCTTCGTCGGGCTCCGCGATTTCCGCAAGTTCCGAGTATGCTGCGATCCTCTCTGCCGCCGACATTGCCGGAAGGGCTCTTCCGAGGCTGTCTCTTTGCGCATGGCTGTCCGCCGCCCCTGCGTAATGAGGAAGTGCGGACAGAACAAGTATCGCGGCAAGCGACAGTTTCGCAAACAGACGGCGCATTCGGTAAAGATAGGATTTTTCACGGAAATGCCCGAACCGGTATGCCCCTCGTTGTCGCAGATTTCAATCTGCCGGGACAAGGATATACGAAAACCGCCCCTCGGTAGGCTTTTCCCAAGTTGATTGCCTGTAGAGGGGCGGTTTCCGTGGCAACGGCTGCAGTGCCGCTGAATCAGCTAGAAGTTATGAGTCGGTGAGGGCGACTGCTGGTAGCCCATCGAGCGGTTGTAGATGTAGGAGCGGTAGAGGGGATCCTGCAGGAAGGTCACCCTGCGGTCCGCCGCAGGGATGGTGGTGGTGTAGACGCGAAGTTCGCCGTCCACCACTGTCACTATCTCCTCTCTCCAGTCGCCGAAGAGGTCGCCGACCATCATGATGCTGCCCTCGAGGCCGTCCTGTACTGTGGCTCCCTTATATTTTGCAAGACCGAAGCCGGATTCGCTCCTGACGGGATATTCCCTGAGGTTGTCGGCGTCCCACCATATCCAGTCGGTGCAGGGAGGCACGTCGGCCGTCTCGCCGATGCGGTTGCCCTTGCAGTCGAAGATGTATTTGTCGCTCTTTCCGCCCTTGGGGTCTTCCTGGGCGAAACACTCGAGACCGGGGATATTCGGGTCAAGGTCGGCCGCCATGGCGTTGCCTACATGGTTGGTATGCTCGCCGATGTTCCAGAGCTCCTTTCCGGTGGCGGCGTCGACAAGGCATACTCCGCGCTCTTCGTGCCATACCTCCACGCCGAAGAGAATCTCAAGTCCTGGGTTGTCGGGGTCGATGTCGGCTACGATGGACTTGTCGGGATGGCCTACGCCGGCGCTCCACAGGGCCTCGCCGTTGTCGTCAACGACCACAGCTCCGAGCACCACCTCCTCTCTGCCGTCATTGTCAAGATCCACGCACACGATCTGGTGTGAGCCCTGGGCGCGGATCGCCGGGTTCTCCTGGTCGCCGTTCCACTCCCAGAGAAGCTGGAGTTTCCCGTCCTGGAACTGGTAGGCGTTGGCGGCCATCTTGCGATAGGTTCCGCGGTTGATTATCAGGCACGGGGTCTTCCCGTCAAGGTAAGCCACGGCCATCTGATTGCGGTTGTTGCGGTTGTAGTCGCCGAACTCCTGACCCTGCTCAATCCAGGGGACACGGTCAAGTTCCTCTCCTGTCATGCCGTCGAGAACCGAGAGATATTCGGGGCAGGCTCCGTAAGGTGAGGTTCCGGGCTTGCCGTTGTAGTTCTGGGGCACCTTGCCTACGACTCTTCCGGCCTCGTCGCGGTAGTCCTTGTCCGTGGGTGCTGTCTTCACTGCGACTTCCGCCTTGCCGTCACCGTCAAGGTCGGCCACCACGAAAGGAGAGTACCATACTCCCTGCTCGATATTCCAGCCGAGATCCCTGGTCCATAGGTGGGTTCCGTCGGCGAGATAGGCCTCGAGCTTGAATGTGTCGTCGCTGCGGTGCCATGCGCCGGGATCCGTGCGCTGCCGGGGCTGCTTGATCACATAGTCGAGACGGCCGTCTCCGTCAAGGTCTCCGACTCCCATCTTCTGGCATACATAGTCGCCTTCGAACTTGATGCTCAGGTAGTTCTGCTCCATTACGGAAGCGGCCTCGGACTCCTGTCCCTCCTTGCCGCCAAGCACCGGGGTGACGCGGTATATGCTCTTGAGAGAGCCGCCCTTGTCGACGAAATCGGTGGTCTGGCTTACAGGCTTCGAGTTGATCTTGCGGAAAGTCTTTCCTCCGTTGGAGGATCTGTAGACATTGAATGCGGTTGCGGGGTCGTCGGTTTCGAGCAGTCTCCATCCGACATATACGCCCTTGTCGAGTTTCACGGCTACAAGGCCGCGGTTGAGATTTTCCTTGACTCTCTGGTCCGCCCAACCTTCGACCTTGGGCTTGGGGACGATACGGGAGTTGTTGCGTTGGGGAGTCAGCACCTCGTAGTTGTAGAACCTTTCGTTCTGGTCCTGTGCCGACAGCGAGAGCGTGGCGAGCGCCAGTATTCCCGCGGTGATCAGGAATTGTTTCATTGTGCTTTGTGTTATGCGGTTAACAGTTGTTGAGGTACCAGGATTCGAACCTGGGCAGACAGAACCAAAATCTGTAGTGCTACCATTACACCATACCTCAATTCCGACTGCAAATATAGTAAAATATACGCAGAAGCCGAGCGCAATGCAAGCTTGCTTGCAATTGCCGAGGCGCAGCCGTATAAATGGCGCGACAGCGGCAAATATACGCAGCCGTATATATGGCCGTCAGGTCAAATATATGAAAAGCCGAGCGCAATGCAGCTTGTCTGCAATTGCCTGCGGTGACGAATAGAGGCGGCTCGGTTGCGGGCCGCCTCTTTCTGCTTGGTTATAGGAAAAATTGGAGTGAGGTGATTATCTGATCCAGGTTGTCCAGTCGTTGTCGGCTGATACGGCTCCGCTCTCTCCGATCATTCCGACATAGTTGTCGGTGAAGTTCATGGATGCTACGGCGCTGTTGCCTTCTGCAGCGAGGAAGCTGTCATTGTCGTAGCCCGTACCCTCTTCATTGAGGAGTTCTCCGACGATCACGGTGTTGGTGATTGATGAATTGCCGTCAGCGAAGGAATTCACGGTCTGAGGGGTGTCGAGGGTGATGGGGTCGGGCTTGCCGCATACGAGAGCGTTGCTGAGCCTGACATAGGTCCCTTCGCGGAAGCGCAGGCCCCTGTGGTTGTCGGCGCTGTTGTTGCCGATAAAGGTGGCGTAGCGGATGGCAGGCTGGGCAACGGGAGTGGCTTCGTTGTTGTCACCGTTGTTGTCGCACTCCATCAGGCAGTCGCATTCGTCCACGCTCTGGTAGGCCACGATGTATTCGGCGGTGCCGTTCCAGCCCTCTGTCCAGTCGTATGAGTCGTCGGTGCAGTTCTCCACCACGCAGTGGTCGATGTTGGCCGAGCCGCCGAAGAACTCGATTCCGTCGTCGGAGCCGTCAACCACGTAGATGTAGGAGATCTCGGTGCCGGCGCCCACTCCGTAGAGGGAGATGCCGTTGGCCTCGTGCTCCGAATCGAGGGCCAGGCCGGAATATTCGATGCGGATGTACTTCAGCACTCCGGAATTGTCATTGTCATCGTCTCCGCCGTAGGGAGCGTTTCCGATTTCAGAGGTGGTGGCGCCATCGGCGTTGGTGTGCGCCTTGCCGCAGATGTGGAGGCCTCCCCATGCGCCGGGTTCCTTCTTCTCCGAGCTCATCACGATAGGCTCGTCGGCAGTTCCTTCCGCCATGATCTTCGCACCCTGCTCGATGAGGATGTAGATGATATTGTCGTTGCCGGCGCTTTCGTCAGCTATGATGCTGACTCCGGGCTCGATGGTGAGGGTGGCGGGAGCTACGACCTGAAGGCTGCTGGTGAGCATGTAGGTCTCGCCTGCTTCAAGGGTGAGATCCTCGGTGACACGTCCTCCGATGGTCTGCTCGACGGGATCCGGATCGGGATCGGGTGTGGGATCAGGGTCGGGAGTGGGAGTCTGTCCGCCCTTGTCGCAGGAGCTGAAGCCTGCGATTACCATTGCAGCCGCGAAGGCTGTCATCAGAATTTTGCTTGTCTTCATAATTTTTTGATAGTTATTGGGTTTGTATCTGTCTTTCTGTCAGAGTGACCAGCTGATTCCTATTTCGAAGCCGGTGCCTGTTTTCCACTGCTCCACTTCCACGGTACGGCCTGCGCTGGGTATGTCCTGCGTGAACCTTATCGTGCTGTCGAGCAGGTTCTTGAATGCGAACTTCACTGAGAGGTGTTCGTTGAAGCTGTAGGAGCCGTTGAAATCCAGGGTGTGGACGGGCATCTGCCTTACGTCTCCAAGGCCCATTACGCCGACTGCGTGGATCCTGGGGCCCTGAAGGTTGTAGAGCAGGGCGAGGCTGAGGCCGCTTCCGTTCCTGAAGGAGGGAGTGTAGCTGATGTCGGCGTTGGCGAGGTAGGGTGACGCGCCCTGAAGCGACCTGCGGTCGTTGGTGTACGAGCCTCCTTCTGGAAGAATTACATTGGTGTACATCAGCGAGCCGTTGGCGCTTACCGTGAGGTCACGGACCAGTTCCTTGCGGAATTCGATTTCGAGACCTGCCGCAAGACCGTTCTCCGCGTTCTGGAACGAGTGCTCGGTGGCTCCTCCCGAGAGGCGTTGCGTCCTTTCGATGGGGTTCTGCAGGAACTTGTAGTATGCCGTGGCGGCGAACATGTCGGTGCTGCTGTCCGAGAAGACTTCGTACCGGAGGTCGACATTGTAGTTGTAGCCGTTCATGAGATCTTCGTTACCTCTTATCTGCGCGCCTCCGAAGCTCTCCTGATAGAGGAACGGCGCCATCTCGACAAAGGAAGGTCTTGTGATCGTGCGTGAGAGCGAGAGCCTGAGCAT
>DVLC01000115.1 GCA_018715685.1 Candidatus Cryptobacteroides merdipullorum | reverse complement strand
CGGCAGTGATTATCGCCTTGTTCATGTTTCTATAAGATTATGCGGAAAGATTATGCGGAGCCAAAGATAGACAAAAATTCAGAGCTTGCTTCCACAAAAATCCGCGACTTCTTGAAATAGTTGCGTATATTTGCCGCTGACGCGCCATTTATACGGCTGCGCCTCGGCAATTAAAAGTAAACTTGCATTGCTCTCGGCTTCTGCGTATACTTGTCACTGTCGTGCCATTTATACGGTTGCGCCTCGGCAATTGTGCGTATATTCGCCGACAAACCAACCGCTGATACGAAATGAACAGACTTGCCGTCATCGTCATGGCTGCCGCGCTCGTCGCCGCCATGCTTCCGTCCTCCGCCCAGGATTATATGAGCAGGGAGTACATGCTCAAGGACACCTCGTTCTCGAAACAGCTCACACGTGAGCAGGGAAGGGCGCTCTGCGACGACATTCTCGCCGCCGTGCACGGCCGCGAGGACTTCGATGCAAGGAAATCCGAGATCAGACAGCGCATACTCGATAATCTGATGCTCGCTGACATTCCCGCCCGCAGACGGATCAATACGGTCACGACCGGCACCCTGACCCTTGACGGATATTCGGTCGAGAACATGGCCATGGAAATACTTCCCGGAGTCTGGGCGTACGCCAATGTATACCGCCCTGCCGGCGAAGGCGTGAAACGCCCGGCGATGATTCTCGCCCAGGGGCACTCAAGCCAGGAGATTGGTCCTTCCTGCGGCCGGATGAGCGAATCCAGCCAGATCATCGCGGCCTCCCTTGCCAGAATGGGGGCCGTGGTGCTTTCCTACGACATGTTCGGCTACGGTGAAAGCGGGGAGCAGCTCGGAACAGCGGCCCATCATACGGGGCTCGCGCAGAGCATCAACATATTCAGCGCTCTGTCGGCGCTCGACTGGCTTGAGGAGCAGCCGGACGTGGATGCCGCCAGAATAGGCATGACAGGTGCGTCAGGAGGCGGCACGCAGACTTTCTATACGGCCGCGATCGACGCCCGCATAGCCCTGTCGGTACCCGTGGTCATGGTTTCGTCATATTTTCCCGGCGGCTGCGCCTGCGAGAGCGGCATACCGATACATTCGTCGGTGACTCCGAGAACCTGCAACGCCGAAATCGCGGCGATGGCGGTCCCGAAGCCGCTGCTCGTCGTCTCCGACGGCGGTGACTGGACCGATATGGTGCCGGAGGTGGAATACCCGTTCATAAAGTCAGTGTATGCTCTGTACGGCTGCCCTGAGAATGTCCGGAACATGCATTTCGCCGACGAGGGGCATGACTACGGCCCGAGCAAGAGGAAGGCGATGTACGGGTTCGTCGCGGAACATTTCGGGCTTGACGCTGCCGCCATGCAGGACGCGGACGGAGAATGGGACGAGAGCCGCGTGCAGGTCCTGCCGTACGAGTCCCTGCTGGTCTTCGGCCACAAATATCCCGAATCTTCACTGAAGAGCGTTTCGGAAGTGTACGACGCCCTCGTGGAAGCGGCATCATCCGAGAAATAATTTGATTGAATCAATCCGATTTTAGTTAACTTTGAAGTCCTGTCCGGAACTTCCCGGCATGGGGCTTCATTTTTTGAAGCCGTTTTGAAGTTTTCATACGGCTTCTAAATGTCCGAAAGGACGCAGACAGTTTGAATATGTTTACTCGAATCAACGATGCGGTGCGCTACATAGGCACTGATGACCCCGGACTCGATCTCTTCGAAAGCCAGTATCCTGTGCCGGACGGCATGTCCTACAATTCCTATCTGATACTCGACGACAGGATCGCCGTTCTTGACACGGCCGATGCGCGCGAAGGGGAGGGCTGGCTGGCCAATCTAGAGGAGGCTCTTGACGGACGTTCGCCGGACTATCTGGTGGTCCAGCACATGGAACCCGACCATTCCGCGATGATAGCAGCGGCGATGAAGAAATATCCGTTGCTGACAGCGGTATGCACGCAGATCGCGGCGAAAATGCTCCCTCAGTTCTTCGACGGAACCGACTTCTCCGGCCGGGTCAAGGTAGTGGGAGAAGGGGAGACCCTGGATCTTGGGCGGCGCAGTCTCCGGTTCTTCATGGCTCCGATGGTCCACTGGCCCGAAGTCATGGTCAGCTGGTTGCCCGAGGACGGGCTGCTGTTCGCCGCCGACGCTTTCGGCACCTTCGGTACGGTCGCGCATGCAGGCGGACTCTTCCTCGACGGACTCTCCGGATGGAAGGACGAAGCGGCACGCTATTATTTCAATATCTGCGGCAAATATGGTGCTCAGGTCGGCAAACTGCTCGACAAGCTCGGGAGCCTTGAGGTTTCGGCAATCTGTCCTCTGCACGGCCCGGTGATCCGCGACGTGGCCGGCGCTGTCGGTATGTATCGCCTCTGGAGCAGCTACACGGCTGAAACCGATGCTGTGCTGCTGGCCTACGCATCCATCCACGGAGGCACCGCCGAGGCGGCCCTAAGGCTCGCGGACATGCTCCGGAGCAGGGGAAAGGAGGTGATTGTCAGAGATTTGAGCCGTTGCGACGTGTCATATGCCGTATCAGACGCCTTCAGGTGCGGCAGCGTGATTCTGGCCGCTTCGTCATACGACGCCGGAGTCTTCCCTCCGATGCACGATTTCCTCTGGCATCTGCAGATAAAGGGCTGGCGGAACAGGAAAGCCGCTGTCATACAGAACGGAAGCTGGTCTCCCACCGCAGGGCGGGCGATCTGCGACATGCTCTCTGCGATGAACGCTGTCGAACTGCTCGCAGAGCCGCTGACGATACGCAGCAGGATGCACGCGTCCGACATTCCTGCGCTCGAGGCTCTTGCCGACGCTGTCGCGAGCTAGTCCTTGGAGAACTCCGGTTTCATGGCACGGGTTTTGGAGATTATTCCCGCGGCAGATTCAAGAAACAGATTTTTTCATAAGCTACATTAGTTTGACATTACCTATAAGGCCTGGTCTCTAACCCCGGGCCTTTTTTATATCTTTGCATCCGAATCGGATATTCTCGTGAATATGAAAATAGTTTTTCTCGACGCGTCCACGCTGGGTGGCACCCCTATGGACGAGATAAAGGCTCTCGGCGAGTATTCCGCCTGGCCTGTAAGCACGCACGACGAGGCCCTGCAGAGGGTAGGAGACTGCGAGGTGCTGATAGTCAACAAGGTGAAAGTGGACGACGAGCTCATGGCCGCCGCTCCCAAGCTGAAGCTGATATGCGAGGCTGCGACCGGAGTTAACAACATCGACCTCAAGGCTGCGGAGCGCAGAGGGATTGTCGTGCGCAACGTGGCCGGATATTCTACCGAATCCGTGGTGCAGGCGACCTTCACGCATCTGCTGTCACTAGTCGGAAACGCTCCGTATTACGACGATTATGTCAAGAGCGGCAGATATTCCGCGGGCAGCATCTTCACCGAGGTGAGCCGCCCTTTCCCGGAGCTTTACGGAAAGACGCTCGGAATCATCGGCATGGGCAATATCGGCACCAGAGTAGCCGCGGTCGCATCGGCTTTCGGCATGAAGGTCGTGTATTATTCTACCTCGGGGACCGGACACTGCAAGGATTATCCGAGCCTGCCGCTGGAGGAGCTGCTGCGGAAATCCGACGTAGTCAGCGTGCACGCTCCTCTGAATGAACGCACCGCCGGACTCATCGGTGAGAGTGAATTGAGGATGATGAAGCCGGACGCGGTGCTGCTGAACCTCGGCAGGGGAGGCATAGTCGACGAGGCCGCGCTCGCAGCCGCCGTTGACGGAGGAGTCATCGCCGGAGCGGCCCTTGATGTATATGTGACCGAGCCGCTTCCGGCCGGCAGTCCTCTGATGCGGCTGAAGCATCCCGAAAGGTTCCGCTTCTCGCCTCATACCGCCTGGGCGAGCGCGGAGGCTCTGCGCCGTCTCGTCAGCAAGGTCGCGGAGAACATCCGCCTCGGCTGGTAGCCGGAGCGCCATTCATTGCGGACATGAGTCCCGGAGCGTCCTGCTGTCTATGAAGTGACAGACGGAAAGCGGATTCCCCTGCGGCAGGCTTTTCCCGATTTTATTGCCTGCCGCAGGGGAAT
>DVLC01000114.1 GCA_018715685.1 Candidatus Cryptobacteroides merdipullorum | reverse complement strand
GGAGGAACTGATATTGTTCGCGAGGCGGAACGGTATCAAGAACGCCCGCAGGACAATTGAAGAAGTAAGCACGGCTATCAGTCATTTTTATAAGCATGCATCAAGATATCAGATTGATGACTATTGGAAAGACCGTATCGAGCATTTTCTTTCCCGGATGGTTCCGTCTCCTTATAATGAAACAATGAATCATTACCTCCCGACAGTGGTGGACCCATATGAAACAGAAGACGGATTAAGTGTGTCGGATGTCCGCATTCTGGAAACTGCCCGTCATGATTTCCGTATAGAGGCTCTCGTTGACGGGAAAATACGAAGGTATATTGCTGGTCGCAAAAGTGATCTGGCTTCGGAAATCAGGAATAAAGGAAGAGATAAGATGTCGGTTGATGAAAAAAAGAAACTCGTCTCGGAATTTTTGCTGCCGTCGGCAAGAAAGGATATGAAATAAATTATGAAAAAATTTCTTCTGACAGAAGCTCTGTTGCTCATGCTGACCTCCTGCGGAGGGAACAGTGGGCTGGAGACCCTCGGGGAGGTCGAATCCTATATTTCGGATGAGCCTGAGAGGGCTCTGTACGTGCTTGACTCCCTCGGCGACGCCGGAGTGCGCGGCGGAGAGGCCCGTGCCAAATATGCCATGCTCCGTTCGATGGCTCTGGACAAGAACTACATCGATGTCGCGGACGACAGCCTGATCAATGTGGCAGTGGAATGGTATTCGCGCCGTGGCGATGCCGACGGGCCACAGAACTGGCAGATTGCAGATCTGCCCGTAACGGGATAAGGTGTGGATGTTGATTGTAAGTTTACAATCCGCCCGGAGCGGGTGAGCGATATGTTCTGCAATCCACCTGCACGTCGCGTATGTCGTGCAGGGGCGTGGAAGGCCGGTCGGTGTCGAAGGTGGACACATTTTCCTTCCACCGTCGTCACCAATGTGCCCTGCAACCGCATGAGAGGCTGCTGTTGCGTGCAGGTGGATTGCAGAACATATAGCGAAGCGAGACGCACCCCTGCCATCCGCGCAGCCGAATTGCACCCGAGCCTGTATCCGTCTGTCGCTCCTATTGCATGCGGCCCTCGATTCCCGCCGTCGGAACTGCCGAATTGCGACCCCGCTGTCTTTCCCGCCATCCGTGCTGATTCTGCACGGTCGGCATGTTCCCGCCAGCGAAACTGCCGGATTGCACCTGAGCAGGCTTTTCCCGCCTGCGAGGCGCAATTGCTGCAGTCCGCCCAGCCGCCCGCCAACAATAAAAATAATACAAAAAAATTACTAACTTTGCAAGCTAATAAAAGTTAGCTCCAAATGTCATTTGTAGAAGAAAGAATCGCTTTTGAAGGTCTTACTTTCGATGACGTGCTTCTGATTCCGTCATACTCGGAAGTCCTGCCGAGAGAAGTAAACCTGAGCAGCCGCTTTTCGCGGAACATCACCCTCAACATCCCGATCGTGTCCGCCGCGATGGACACAGTTACCGAAGCGCCGATGGCCATAGCTCTTGCGAGAGAAGGTGGAATCGGCGTTATTCATAAGAACATGAGCATAGAGGCCCAGGCTGCCGAGGTGCGCAAGGTCAAGCGCTCCGAGAACGGCATGATCAACGACCCTGTGACCATCAACCAGGACCAGACGGTCGGCGACGCGCTCAGGCTCATGCACGACAACCACATCGGCGGCATTCCGGTGACCGACGGCGAAGGACACCTTGTCGGGATAGTCACCAACCGCGACGTGCGTTTCCAGAACGACATGTCCGTGCTTGTCAGGGACATAATGACCTCGGAGAATCTCGTCACTATACCCGACACGAAGACGGACAGGGAGTATGTGCGCGAGGTGCTGCAGAAATACAAGGTCGAGAAGCTGCCCGTCGTCGACAGCGAGGGACATATAGTCGGCCTGATCACCTACAAGGACATACTCAAGGAGCGCCTGCACCCCAACGCCTGCAAGGACGCGAAGGGGAGACTGCGCGTGGCCGCCGGAGTAGGCATCACCAAGGACGCGCTTGAACGCGTGGCCGCTCTCGCCGCAGAAGGAGTCGACGCGGTCGTGCTCGATTCCGCCCATGGTCACAGCAAGGGCGTCATCGACCTGCTGAAGAAAGTCAAGACCCAGTTCCCGTCGCTGGACGCGGTGGTCGGCAACGTCGCCACCGAAGAGGGCGCGAGGGCGCTCGTCGAAGCCGGAGCTGACGGAGTCAAGGTGGGCATAGGACCCGGTTCCATCTGCACCACCCGCATAGTCGCCGGAGTAGGCGTGCCCCAGCTGACAGCCATCTTCAACGCATGGCAGGCTATCAAGGGCAGCGGTGCCGCTCTGATCGCGGACGGCGGACTCAGATATTCTGGTGACATAGTCAAGGCTCTCGCCGCCGGAGGCGACTGCGTGATGTGCGGCTCGATGTTCGCGGGTACAGAGGAGTCTCCGGGAGAGACCATAATCTACAACGGGCGCAAGTTCAAGTCCTATCGCGGAATGGGCTCCATCGACGCGATGGCAGCAGGATCCAGGGACCGCTACTTCCAGGACGACAAGACCGACCTCAACAAACTCGTTCCCGAAGGCATCGTGGGCCGCGTACCATACAAGGGCACGCTCTCCGAGACCGTCTACCAGCTTATCGGCGGCATACGCTCCGGAATGGGCTACTGCGGCGCGAAGGACATCGACGCCCTCAAGAAGGCCCGCTTCACCCGCGTGACAGCCAGCGGAATGGCTGAAAGCCATCCCCACGACGTGACTATTACCAAGGAAACCCCCAACTATTCAAGAGGTGAATAAGATACTTATACTCGACTTCGGTTCTCAGTACACCCAGCTCATCGCGCGAAAGGTGCGCGAGGCCGGAGTCTACTGCGAGATCCATCCGTTCAACAGGATTCCCGCCCGCGATGCCGATCTCAAGGGAGTGATTCTTTCGGGAAGCCCCTCTTCGGTGACGGCACCTGACGCCCCGCAGCCCGACCTCAAGGGCCTCAGGGGAGAGCTCCCGCTGCTCGGGATATGCTATGGCGCCCAGTGGCTCGCACAGAACGGAGGCGGCGAGGTCGCGCCGGCCGGGACCAGGGAATACGGCCGGGCTAAACTTTCTGTGCTTGATTCCGGAGATCCGCTTTTTGCCGGCATCCCGGCCTCGTCGACCGTGTGGATGTCGCACGGCGACACGATAACCCGGCTTCCGGCGGACGCCGAGGTGATAGGATCGACGGACACCGTCGACAACGCGGCCTTCCGTCTGAAAGGCGAACCTACATGGGGCATACAGTTCCATCCGGAAGTGCACCACAGCGAATACGGCCCGCAGATACTCCGCAACTTCGTCATAGGGATATGCGGATGCAGCGGAGACTGGACACCGGAGAATTTCATAGAGGCGACCGTGGGCGAACTGCGGGAGAAACTCGGTGACGACAGGGTGATTCTCGGCCTTTCGGGAGGAGTCGACTCCAGCGTCGCCGCTATGCTGCTTCACAGAGCCATAGGACGCAATCTCCACTGCATCTTCGTGGACTCCGGCCTGCTGCGTAAGGACGAATTCGAGAGCGTGCTGCGCTCCTATGAGGGTATGGGGCTCAATGTGCGCGGAGTCAGGGCGGGGGAGCGCTTCCTCGACGACCTCAAAGGGGAGACCGATCCAGAGAAGAAGCGCAAGATCATAGGCCGCGACTTCGTGGAGGTATTCAACGCCGAGGCGAAGAAGATTGAGAACGCCCGCTGGCTGGCGCAGGGGACCATCTACCCCGACGTCATAGAATCCAGCTCCGTCAAGGGCCCTTCGGCGACCATCAAGAGCCACCACAATGTCGGCGGACTTCCCAAGGAGATGAACCTCAAGGTCGTGGAACCCCTGCGGCTGCTGTTCAAGGACGAGGTGCGCCGCGTCGGGAAGGCTCTCGGACTCGATCCGGACATCCTCGGACGCCATCCCTTCCCGGGACCCGGTCTCGGAATCAGGATACTCGGAGAGGTGACAGCGGAGAAGGTGAGGATACTTCAGGAGGCGGACGCCATCTATATGGGCAAGCTCCGCGAATACGGACTCTACGACTCCATCTGGCAGGCCGGCACGATACTGCTGCCGGTGCGCAGCGTCGGAGTCATGGGCGACGAGCGCACCTACGAGAGCACGGTTGCCCTGCGCGCCGTGACTTCCGTCGACGGCATGACGGCCGACTGGGTGCATCTGCCCTACGATTTCCTTGCCGACGTGTCGAATGAGATAATACGCAAGGTGCGCGGCATCAACCGCGTCGTCTATGACATATCGTCAAAACCGCCTGCAACCATAGAGTGGGAGTAGTCGGCTCCATGAGAAGATTTCAGGAGGCGGACCCTCAGAGCGACAGCAGCTGGAGCTCGTGGTCCGCCTTTATTTTGTCTATGATCGCCGTGACCACCCTGAATGCGGCGGAGTCGGCGGTGTAGACGGCCGGAAGGGCGAAGCTCACGCGTCCCTGACGCTTGAGTTTTCCCGCAGTGGCCTTCTTGTGGGGATTGTCCGGGTTGTACACGGCTATCGAGTGGCCGCCGAACATGCCCACTATCTTCATGCAGGGCACGTCGGTGTCGCCGTCGCCGAAATATATCATGTTCGTGAAGGGGATGCGCTTCCTGTCTTCGGCCATCGAGGCGTTGACGCGCTTGTTGTCCCTGGCGCTGAAGATGCCCTTGCTGATCTTGAATATGAACTGGGTCTTGGCCGTGTAGTCCACCGCGATTCCGGGCCAGACGGCCTCGCCGTTCTCGTCGTAGATGAAAGTTCCGGCGAAGATGTGCTTGAACTCCCCGGCGATGGGCGTGCCTTCGATTATCTCCTTGAGCCCGGACGAGTTGATGTAGTGCTCCACGACCACACCCTTCTCCTTCCCGTATGCGTTGACCGCGGAGAACCATTCCCTGACACCCTCGAACAGCCTCACATCCTTGCCGAAGCTCTTGAAGTCGTCGCGGCGCAGCTTTATGCCGCAGTTGCGGGCCTCGTCGAACATCAGTTTCATGTACGACAGCACATTGGATGCGTCCTGCCCCTTGGCGATGTCGTCGCTCATGGTCCAGAACTCCTCCGCTGTCTTGCCCACGGCCTGGATGAATCCGAATTCCTGCATGTTCCCGGGGGAGAGCGTCCCGTCGAAGTCGTAGATAAGTGCGACTATAGGCTTTTTTCTCATTGGCATTTCACCACAAATTTCTTGTATTCGCCACAAATATCGGAATTATTCGTGACATCCGGCCGGGGCGGCTTTGTTAAATTGGGCCTAATCAGTATATTTGAAAGAATTAGTCACCGAACTTATGAAACATTATCTTGCAACTCTCGAAAGCAGCATGAAGGCCGGTTGGGACAGGCCTGCGCTCTGCAATTATCACGGCGAAGTGTTCACCAACGCGGACCTCGCCGCCGAAATAGTCAAGTTCGACCTCGTATTCTCCGCCCTCGGAATCAAGAAGGGGGACAAGATAGCCCTCTGCGCGAAGAATGTCGCCCGCTGGGCGGTCTCCTTCCTTTCCGTGAACGCCTACGAAGCCGTCATAGTACCCATCCTCGCCGACTTCCATCCGGACAGCATCAACCGTCTGGTCGACCATTCCGACAGCGTCCTGCTGTTCACCGACAAGGAGATATGGGACAGGCTCGACATCTCCAGGATGCCGAAGCTGCGCGGAGCGGTCAACATTGACGATTTCTCCGTCCTCTATGCGGCGAAGCCTGAATTCAAGGAACTTATGGCTTCGAGAGACGGCCTGTATGCCCGAAAGTATCCCGAAGGGATCTCGAAGGAGGAGTTCGCCTTCAAGTCCACGGACAATTTCGACGATCTGGCCGTCATCAACTACACCTCCGGCACCACGAGCGACCCCAAGGGTGTGATGCTGACCTACGGCAATCTCAGCGCGTCGATCCAGTTCGGACACGACAACATAAAGATATTCCCCGGCGACACCATAGTCTCGATGCTGCCGATGGCCCATGTCTACGGCATGGCCTACGAGTTCCTTTACCCGCTGTCCGGCGGCTGCGCCGTGTACTATCTCGGCAAGACCCCGGCCCCGTCGCTGCTGCTCAAGGCCATGCAGGAGGTGCGTCCATACATGGTCTGCACCGTGCCCCTGGTCATGGAGAAGATCTACAAGGCTTCGCTCAAGCCCGTGCTCTCCCGGCCCGCGATGAAGCTTCTGACCGCGATTCCCGGCGTCAACAGGATAATCTTCAACAAGGTGCGCGAGAAACTCGACGCAGCCTTCGGAGGCAAGGTCCGCAACTACATCATGGGCGGGGCGGCGCTGAATCCTGAAGTCGAGAAATGCTTCAAGCGCATCGGTCTGCACTACACCGTGGGCTACGGCATGACGGAGGCCGCCCCGCTGCTGGCCTACGAGGACTGGCGCCGCTATGTGCCCGGCTCCTGCGGCAAGGGAATCACCTGCGTGAAGGTGCGCATAGATTCGGAGGATCCCGAGAACATCGCCGGCGAAATCCAGGCGAAAGGCGACAACATAATGAAGGGCTACTACAAGAATGAGGAGGCCACCGCCGCCGCGTTCACGGACGACGGCTATCTGCGCACCGGTGACCTCGGCATCATGGACGCCGAAGGCAACATCTTCATCAAGGGCCGCTCCAAGAGCATGATACTCTCGGCCAACGGGCAGAACATCTATCCCGAGGAGCTGGAGGCCGTGGTGAACAACCAGAACTATGTGTCCGAGTCGGTGGTCGTCGACAGGGCGGGCAAGATCGTGGCCCTCGTCTATTTCGACGGCGACGCCATACGCAAGGACGCTCTTGACGACGAGGCTGTCTCCGACCTGCCCGAGAAGGTTCGCCTGGCCTCCAACCGCCAGCTGCCTGCGTACAGTCAGATCGCCAAGGTCGAGGTGGTGACGGTTCCGTTCGAGAAGACCCCGAAGATGAGCATCAAGCGTTTCCTCTACAAATAGTCCGCAACGCAATATTGACAATTTGTCACTGGAACATATTTTGATTTTCATGATGCCGGCCGGTTTGCGACCGGCATTTTTCGACTCTAAAAGAATAATGATATGTCAGACAAGTTATTGAAAGGCAGAATAGGCGTGACCACCGAGAACATCTTTCCGGTGATCAAGCAGTTCCTCTATTCGGATCATGAGATTTTCCTGCGCGAGATCGTCGCCAATGCGGTGGACGCCACCCGGAAAATGAAGGCCCTGGCCTCCAGCGGAGACTTCAAGGGCGAGCTCGGCGAGCTCAAGGTGAACGTGGAGCTTGACGAGAAGGAGAAGGTGCTCCGCATCAGCGACCGCGGCATAGGCATGACCGAGGAGGAGGTCGACAAGTACATCAACCAGATAGCCTTCTCTTCGGCCGGAGAGTTTCTCGCGAAGTACAAGGACCAGCTGAGCTCCATAATCGGCCATTTCGGACTCGGTTTCTATTCCGCTTTCATGGTCGCCTCCAAGGTCACCATCGACACCCTGAGCTGGAAGGAAGGTTCCAAGGCGGTGAGATGGACCTGCGACGGCTCTCCCGAATATTCGATGGAGGACAGCGACCGTACCGACCGCGGCACGACCATCACCCTGTATTTCGACAAGGATTCCGAGGAATATGCCGCGAAGGGCAGAATCGAGCAACTGCTCGGCAAATACTGCAAGTTCATGCCCGTGCCCGTAGTGTTCGGCAAGAAGACCGAGTGGAAGGACGGCAAGAGCGTCGAGACCGACGAGGACAATGTGATCAACAATATCGAGCCCATCTGGACCAAGGCTCCCGCCGACCTCAAGGACGAGGACTATCTGAAATTCTACAGGGACCTCTATCCGATGGAGGAGGATCCCATGTTCTGGATTCACCTCAATGTGGACTATCCCTTCACGCTGACGGGCGTGCTCTACTTCCCCAAGATCAAGGAGCGCATGGCCATCAACAGGAACAGGATACAGCTCTACTGCAACCAGATGTTCGTGACCGATCATGTCGACAACATAGTCCCGGACTTCCTGACCCTGCTGCACGGTGTCATCGACTCTCCCGACATCCCGCTGAACGTGAGCCGCAGCTACCTTCAGAGCGACACCAACGTCAAGAAGATAAGCACCTACATCACCAGGAAGGTGGCCGACCGTCTCGAGGAGATATTCAAGACCGAGCGCGAGCAGTACGAGCAGAAATGGGACAACATCAAGCTCTTCATCGAGTACGGCATGCTCAGCGAGGAGAAGTTCTGCGAGCGCGCGATGAAGTTCGCCCTGCTCAAGAACACCGACGGCAAGTACTTCAGTTTCGACGACTACCGCAAGGCGATAGAGCCTGCGCAGACCGACAAGGACAAGAATGTGGTCTATCTCTATGCGACCAATGTCGAGGAGCAGTACAGTTTCATCGAGGCCGCGAAGAACATGGGCTACGACGTGCTGCTCATGGACTGCGAGCTTGACAGTCACTTTGTCAACTTGCTCGAAGGCAAGCTGGAGCACACCCGTTTCGCCCGCGTTGACAGCGACTCGCCGGCGAATCTGATCCCTAAGGAGGACGAGGTCAAGCCCGAACTCGCCGACGACGACAAGAAGATGCTTGACGAGATGTTCAAGGCCGTGCTGCCTCAGGGCAACGACTACTTCGTCGAGGCGAGAAACCTCGGGGAGACCGCGGCTCCGGTGCTGATCACGCAGAGCGAGTTCATGCGCCGCTATCGTGAGATGAGCGCCTTGGGCGGAGGAATGAACTTCTACGGCTCCATGCCCGAGTCCTACAATATCATCGTGAACATGCAGAACCCTCTCGTGGCGAAGATCTGGGACGGCAAGAAGGAATCCGCCGACACCTCTGCGGCCGACTTCGCCTCCGGCAGCGAGCTGCTGCATCAGGTCGTCGACCTCGCCTTGCTCGGCAACGGCATGCTCAAGGGCAAGGCTCTCGCCGACTTCATCGCCCGCAGCGAGAAGCTGCTCGGGGAGTAGGTCCGCTTGGGAATTATAAATGATTTCGGTCCGTGCAGCCGCCGGACAGGCGATGGCTTTGGAGAAGCCTGCCCTGCGGCCGTACGGACCGAGGTCATGTTATGTGTCGGCTTTGCCTGAATTCTTGTTGCCGCGGATTTGCAATCTGCGGCTTGTTTGAACCTGCTGAATTGTTTTGACATTTGCCTCCGGGAATATAATTTTGCAGGATAGCGATTGAAAACCGGAAATGTAGCGTATGAAAAAATATCTCGTGATAGTTGCCGCGGCGGCCCTTTTTGCCGTTGGTTCGTGTGGAAACGAATCGGCGGACAAAATTCTTGACGCAGCGGCAAGTTTGATTGCTGAAAACCCTTCAGAAGCACTTGAGCTGCTGGATTCGCTTGCGGAGACGGGTGTGAATGGGAGAACGAGGGAGGCGAGGCTGTCTCAGCTGCGGTCTGTCGCCCTTGACAAGAATGCCGTGGACACGGCGGACATCTCGGTGATACTGCCGGCCTTCAGATACTATGAGCGTCACGGAGACGAGCTTGACAAGGCGCGAACATATTTCTACTACGGCCGCGTGCTTCAGAACGGCGGCGACGATGACGCAGCCCTGGAAGCCTTCTCGGCTGCGGACCTTTATGCCGACCGTACGGATGACATTTATCTGAAAGGACTGATAGCGGACTGTCTTGCGGACATATACGATGATAATGAGGAGTTTGGGACGGCCATGGAATTTTATGACGAGGCTCTGGGGTTCTTTGAAGAGATAGGCAATATCAGGAATGAAATGTATGTTCTTGATGACATGAGCCGGACATGCCTGTGTCTCGAAGATTACGGAGAGGCTGTCAGCTATGCGGAGAAGGCTGTGAATAAGGCGGTGATGCTGAACGATACTTCGGAGATTCTGTCTATGACCATGAGCCTTTCGGATGCATATCTTTCCGAAGGATATTCTGAAAGCGCCTATGAAATAATCCGGCAGGTTTCCGACAGGTATTGCGGAGGAGAGGTGCCGTCGGAATTTGCCGCCACTTTGTGCCAGATATATCTTGCGTCCGGTAACATCCCTGAAGCAAGACGTTGCGCGGAAACATTGTCCGCTTCTTATGAGGGTCGCGATGTCGATCCCGGAGCGTACGGCCTTTTGTTCAGTGTGGAGCAGGCCGCAGGGAATTACGAGAAGGCTTGCGAATATCTGATCGGATTCATTGACGCCCTGGATCGGGAGAACGAACTTGTGAT
>DVLC01000011.1 GCA_018715685.1 Candidatus Cryptobacteroides merdipullorum | reverse complement strand
TATATGTTCGAAAAGTTTCCAGAAATCACGAGACTCAAACATGAGACAGCTTAAGATTACCAAGTGGATCACCAACCGCGAAAGCGCCTCCCTCGACAAATATCTGCAGGAGATCGGACGCGAAGAGTTGGTTTCCCCCGAAGAAGAAGTTGAACTTGCCCAGCGCATACGCAAGGGCGACCAGGAAGCGCTCGAGAAGCTCACTCGCGCCAATCTGCGTTTCGTGGTCTCAGTGGCCAAGCAGTACCAGAACCAGGGACTCAGCCTTCCCGACCTCATCAACGAGGGCAATCTCGGCCTGATCAAGGCCGCCGAGAAGTTTGACGAGACCCGCGGCTTCAAGTTCATCTCATACGCGGTGTGGTGGATACGCCAGTCCATACTCCAGGCCCTCGCCGAGCAGAGCCGCATTGTCAGGCTTCCGCTGAACCAGGTGGGCTCGCTCAACAAGATCAACAAGGCCCTCGGAAAGTTCGAGCAGGAGAACGAGCGCCAGCCGTCCACCGAAGAGCTCGCCGAGATGATTGACATACCCAAGGACAAGATTGCCGACACCCTGAGGGTATCCGGCCGCCATGTGAGCGTCGACGCTCCCTTCGTGGAAGGTGAGGACAACAGCCTGCTCGATGTGCTGCCCAACGAGGACTCTCCGAGCGCCGACCGCGGCCTCACCAACGAGTCGTTGAGCACCGAAATCGAACGCGCCCTCCAGATACTTACTCCGCGCGAGCGTGAGATCATCAAGTCGTTCTTCGGCATAGGATGCCAGGAGATGACCCTCGAGGAAATAGGCGAGCGCCTTGACCTCACGCGCGAGAGAGTCCGCCAGATCAAGGAGAAGGCGATACGCAAGCTCAAGAAACCCGCGGCAAGCAAACTTCTCAAGACCTATCTCGGCTGATGACTGCGGAACAGCTTATCGCCGCGAAGGCCTCAGAGGCCGTCAAGGCAATCTATGGCGCGGACATAGCGACCGCGGCCCTTCAGGTGCAGCCCACTCGCAAGGAGTTCGAGGGCGACTACACTCTCGTGGTCTTCCCTCTGCTCAAGATCTCCCGCCAGGCTCCGGACGCCACAGGAAACGCCATCGGGGAATGGCTGCTTGCGAACTGCGCGGAGATTTCCGCCTTCAATTCGGTGAAGGGTTTCCTGAACCTCTCGCTGTCCGGCGTATACTGGCAGGAACAGCTCGCGGCGGTGTCGTCCGACGCCGGCTACGGCCAATTGCCTCCGACCGGACGCAGGATCATGGTCGAATTCTCCTCGCCCAATACGAACAAGCCCCTGCACCTTGGGCATGTGCGCAACAATCTGCTCGGAGCGTCCGTGTCGGATCTTCTCAAGGCCGCAGGCAATGAAGTGATAAAGGTGACACTCGTCAACGACAGGGGAGTGCATATTTGCAAGTCCATGTACGCCTGGCAGCAGCGTTTCGACGGCGCCACGCCGGAGAGCACCGGCAAGAAGGGCGACCATCTGGTAGGCGACTGCTATGTCGAGTATGCGAAGATGGAGAAGGAAGACCCTTCCGTCATCGACAAGGTGCACGAGATGCTCGTCAAATGGGAGGAGGGTGACCCCGAAGTGCGCGCCCTCTGGGAAAAGATGAACTCCTGGGTGTTCGCCGGCTTCGACCAGACCTACAAGGCTCTCGGCATATCCTTCGACAAGACCTATTATGAGCATGACACCTATCTGCTCGGCAAGGAACTCGTGCAGCGCGGACTCGACAAGGGCGTGTTCCAGCGCGATCCCGACGGTTCGGTGTGGTGCGACCTGACCGCCGACGGCCTCGACCGCAAGCTGCTGCTTCGCTCCGACGGAACTTCGGTCTATATCACCCAGGATCTCGGCACCGCTGAGAAGAGGTTCGAGGAATACAGCCTCGATTCCCATATCTATGTGGTCGGTGACGAGCAGAACTACCACTTCCAGGTGCTCAAGCTGATTCTGAAGAAGCTCGGCTTCGACTGGGCCGACCAGATATACCACCTCTCATACGGAATGGTCGAACTGCCGGAGGGCAAGATGAAGTCAAGGGAAGGGACCGTGGTGGATGCCGACGACCTTATCGAAAAGATGTACGAGGAGGCGAAGGCCACTTCGGACGAGAGCGGAAAGCTGGCTGAACTCCCGGAGGAGGAAAAGGACAGGCTCTATCATGCGATAGGGCTCGGGGCACTGAAGTATTTCATCCTGAAGGTCGATCCCAAGAAGAAAATGCTCTTCAACCCCAAGGAGTCCATCGATTTCAACGGCAACACCGGCCCTTTCATCCAGTATACACACGCCCGCATCATGTCGATTCTGCGCAAGGCGGACGAACAGGGAATCAGTGCGGCGCTTGAGGACGGAGTCTCCCTGAGCCCCAAGGAAGTGCGTTTGGTCAAGCTGATTTCGGCTTATCCTCAGAAGGTCGCCGAGGCGGCGGATGCACTTTCTCCCGCCCTGATCGCAAACTACTGCTATGAGCTCTCCAAGGAGTTCAACCAGTACTACCACGACACCACGATTCTGCGTGAGCCCGACAGGAAGTTGCTGGAGATGCGTCTCGTGCTCATCTCCACGCTGGCCTCCGTGCTCCGCAAGGCGATGAAGATACTCGGAATTGAACTGCCTGACAGAATGTGACATACCTACTTCCGTCAAGGAAGTGGAGAAACTCGGCTGGGACTACATAGACGTCATCATCTTCACCGGCGACGCCTTTGTGGACCATCCGAGTTTCGGTACCGCCTGCATTGCCCGCTGGCTTCAGAAACACGGCTACAGGGTGGCGGTGGTGCCTCAGCCCAACTGGCGCGACGACCTCCGCGATTTCCGCAAGCTCGGCGCGCCGAGGCTGTATTTCGCGGTGAACGCCGGGGCCATGGACTCCATGGTCAACCACTACACGGCCGCGAAGCGTCTGCGTCACGACGACGCCTATACTCCCGAAGGCCGCGCAGGCCAGCGCCCCGACAGGGCGGTCACCGTCTATACGAAGATACTCAAGCGGCTGTGGCCCGAAGTTCCGGTGGTCATCGGCGGCGTCGAGGCCTCGCTGCGGCGTCTCACCCATTATGACTACTGGGATGACAGCATATATCCTTCGGTCCTTGTCGACAGCGGCGCGGACTGGCTGTGCTACGGCATGGGCGAGCGACCGATGCTTGAACTCACCAGGGCTTACGAGGCCGGGCGGAACCTGTGTCAGATGGAGCGTATCCCCCAGCTGGCTTTTCTGCGCAAGGGGCGGTGCAGGGTCGAGAACTCTCTGTTCCTGCATTCTTACGAAATCTGCTGCAGGGATGCCCGGGCTTTTGCGGAGAACTTCCATGACATAGAGACCCACGCCAACATGCTTCATCCCCAGACCATCGTGGAGCCGGTCGGGGACGGTTATGTGCAGGTGAATCCGCCGTATCCGCCCGCGATGACGGAGGAGATGGATTCCTTCTGGGATCTTCCGTTCACGAAACGTCCGCACCCGCGCTACAAGGGCAAGAGGATACCCGCGTATGACATGATACGCGACTCGATAATCACGCACCGGGGCTGTTTCGGCGGCTGCAATTTCTGCACGATCGCGGCTCATCAGGGCAAATTCATACAGTCGCGTTCGGAAGAGTCGATACTGTCCGAGGTCCGCGCCCTTGCCGCCATGCCTGAGTTCAGGGGCAACATTTCCGATCTGGGCGCACCGACCGCCAACATGTACGGCCTGCACGGGAAAGATCTCTCGCGCTGCGCCAAGTGCCGCAGGAAGTCCTGTCTGTTCCCGTCGCGCTGCCCCAATCTCGAAGTCAGCCACGAAAGGCTGCTCGGGCTGTACCGCCGGGTGGACGCCGTGAAGGGCGTGCGTCACTCATATATAGGAAGCGGCATACGCTATGACCTCTTTCTGGACGAGAACGGCTTTCTGGATTCAAGCGGCAGGAAGTATCTGCGCGAACTGATGCTGCGCCATACTTCGGGACGGCTCAAGGTGGCCCCGGAACATACCGAGGACAAGGTGCTCTCCTATATGGCCAAGCCTTCGTTCCGCCTTTTCGAGCGCCTTCGCCGGGAGTTCGACAAGGTGAATTCGGAGAACGGCACCCATGTCGAGCTTGTGCCGTATTTCATCTCGTCGCATCCCGGATGCACCTTGCAGGACATGCTGAAACTGCGTTCAAATCCTTGCCTCAAAGGAATTTGGATGGACCAGGTCCAGGACTTCATGCCGACCCCGATGACAACATCGTCGGTGATGTTCTGCACCGGTCTGGATCCGCGCACGATGAAACCGGTTTTCGTGGAAAAGGACCCCGACAGAAAAAAAGCGCAGAAGTCGGTTTTTTTTCAAAAAAAATAATACTATTATTGCAGTCGCAAATTCAAGAGATATATGGCAGCCGATAACAAAAAGCGTCACATTGTAAGCTATGAGAACATGTCCCGGGAACTTGCCGAGGCATTCGCGGAGAAATATCCCAAGGGTTTCAACGACTATCTTCCCGACATCGTCAAAT
>DVLC01000113.1 GCA_018715685.1 Candidatus Cryptobacteroides merdipullorum | reverse complement strand
AGAGAATGTAGATTCGTCTTGTCCGCCACTGTCATAGTTGTTCCATAAAACAGTGATATTATCCTTACACCAGTTCTCTCCTCCTTCTGTTTTTGCACGTGTATAATATATGTTAGGATGTTGTATAGCATCTCCTAGTGTAATACCTCCTGTTTGTGTATCATATCCATAATCCGACCGGCCTGTTTCATGAAGCCTGTAGTCATCGGCTCCAACCGCATCCCAGTTCCTCATCGCCACCAACGGATCCTTACGTCCCCACTGATAATATGTAGAACCTACATCTTTATAGTCGAACTCTCTACCTTCTTGTTTGACTACCATTTCAGCTTTCTTACCAGAACCTTTCTGCGTAAATTCATAGGCTATATCGCGTTGATTATAATAGACATTTTTACCATCGACCCATCCTAAATTACTGGACATCAGTTCAAATGTATTGCTTGAATCAAACCAGTCTATCACCGAATGAGTCTTATTTATATCCCGTTCGGTCACCCATATATGCCAGCTCCACATGATGTCGTCGTTCGCATCGCGCACTGCAAGTACTGCATTTGCCTGTTGTAGGTAATTCGGGTCGATGTGGAATGTAAGGTATTTTTTGTCTGCATCCAGCTTGATGTCCTTGAACATATAGAAACCATCGCTCCATACCAATGTCGCATCGTCCGCATTATTGATATAAGGATCATTTATGGTTTTATTCTTATAGTCTTTAAAATTGCCGCCAGAGTAGGCACTTGTATTATCTGTGCCATTTTTCAAAGCATTGCCATAGACCAAGGGGAGCTTGTAATATCCGGCAGCGTTGACAACATAGCAGTTGGCTGTAGTTTCGTTACCGTCTCCTCCATCGTCTGTAGCGAGATTGTAAGGATTGTCTGGCGTTCCTTTACTGGATTCTCCTCTCAAAGTCTTTTCGTCATAGTCCCAAGTCGTGTGCATTTTTGTACCCACGACTTCGAGGTTATACTTTTTTGAAAAACTATCAGTAGAAGCTCCTCCGCTATAAACGAATGAAGTAACAACATCATTATAAGTAATATTTTCCTTGTCTCCTGTATGGAAATTTGATTCTGAAAAATTGGTGTTTATCGCCGTCCAGGGCACAGGCTCCCTATTCGCTTCCGAATCGCCAAGCTGTGTGCGGAACCTGTAACTTGTCACGGTATAAGGAGCTGAAGTCTGACCGAGCACCATATTGATTGTCGGTGTCACCTCGAACACATAGGTCCAGTTGATGGAGTCGGTGGAGATGTCGTAGATGTAGATGTTGCCGGCTTCCCAGGTGATGGGAGATGATGGGTCGGGGCCGCTCAGCTTGCCGCTGACGGTGTAGGTTTTCTTATCGAGGTCACCTTCGAGCTCGATTTCCACCTCGACGCCTTCGGTGGACTGGGGAATCATCATGAAAGTCATCTTGTTGTTGGCTTCAGTGGTGACATCCTGAAGTGTTCCATCGGGTAGGGTGCTGGATTCATTAACCTTGACTAACATTGTCTGGGTGAAATCCTTCTTGTCGCTGAGCTTGCTCCATTCAAAAGTGCCGTTCATCCGTGCTCCGCTATCGGTAGTTTCGTCCGACAGCGTGTACTCACAGTAGCCCTGTCCGCAGACATTCTTGATGGTGATGCTTTTGATAGTGCCGCCGGCGATGTTCTTCGCGCGGAACTGGATTCCGGCGAGGGCGTGCTGGAAATTAAGATCAACAGTCCCGTCGCCGTCAGTGGTCTGCGAACGGCTGGCGGAAGCCAGAGCAAACAAGATGTCCGGCTGCCGTACGGCATCACTGCCCGCAGAGCCGCTACTAATATAAGAAAAACCCAGCTTCCCGTTTTCGCAGACAAGATTCTTGGCGTATGCGGGACTGTTGTTGTCAAATCCGATATTCGCGTAAGCGTAGAAATCAAGCGTCGTCGACTCGTCCGGCCAGAAATGCTGGCCCTCGGAGGTAGTCCAGATGGTGCCGCCTTCTCCGATGCGCGTTACTTTCTCTGCGTCGATGTACAGAGCGTCAGCGGCTTCACTCCCGCCGTCGTTTATCTTGGCGGTGACGAAGATCGAATCGATGCCACTCGGATCCTCAATCGGAACTCCGCGGGTCTCAGGCGCGGCAGAGAAGCCCCGTTCGTTCGGAACCACGGAAGGGTGGAGGTAGAGCGTGTCCCCGTTGTCGCCGAGCAGGACCGCAGGCTTCTCCTCCGCCTGTCCTCCGGACTTCGATTCCGGCATGTCTACCGGAACAAAGCCGGACGACACGCTGAACGCAATCGCGTCGGGATCAAGGGCAGGACGTCTGCTGCTGATGACCTCGTTCTTGGCGCACGACGAAAGCATGACCGCAACCGCGGCCACCGCGCCGATTGTATGGAACGTGCTTCTGTTCATAGTCATTCCTCCGTTTTTCCGTACCGCCCGGCCCTGTACTGCCGCCGGCGGAAGTTTTTTTGATTGGTGACCGGGAGGGGACATTCAACCCCGCCCGGCCGGTATAAAAGATCTCAAAGAGAATTATGCTGTCTATACATCCATATCCACATCGGTGACGGGAACTTCCACGAAATCATCGACCGTAACCGTGAAGGTGACAGGAATGAGTACGGGGTCGGGATCCGGATCCGGATCGGGGTCGTCGGGAATATAGCCGCCGCCTTCACCGAAGATGAAGGTATAGATATACTTCTTGCCCTGCTCCCAATTGATTGTCATAGGAATTGCAACCTGCTTGTGCTCCGCCTGTGAAGCCCAGAGAGGGGTGTCTACTGCAGGATCGAAGCTGTCACCGGAGACATTATAGATAGCGCAGTTGACAAGGAAATATGATCCGTTTGAAGCATTTCCGTCAAGACCCGGCGAAGGAACTGTTTTAGGATTCCACGCTGTCGATGTCTGGGGCAGCATGAGGAGAGCGTTCGTGTTGTACTCATGCTTGACAGTCGCGTTCGTGGTCAGATCCACAAGGGTCTTGTTTCCTTCCACCTTGACGGTCTCGAAATTCACAGGATAAACAGTTGCACCGGAAGTAAGAGTGTTCCACTTACCCCAGCTGCCATCCTCGTAATTTATCGTAAAATCATAAGAACCGTCATGATCGTCATCTACGATATTGTTGTCGGTGTTGGCAATAGGGAAAGCGAAAGTATTCTTGTTGGCAACGTTCACGATGCTGACGCCTGACACCTCGACATAGAGATTCTCATTGGTGTTCTTTGCGTTGAATACGATCTGTGAAAGAGCATGACGGAAATTAAGGGCGACAGCATCCATCTTATCGGCGCCATCAGTTTTCGTCTGATCGGTCTTGACTGCGTAAAGAAGGTCTTTCTGCGCCGCCACATTGGTAGGAACTTCAAAATCAACGATGGAAGCAGGTGCCGTACCTTCAGCTGCTTCTACATTCCAGTCAATTTCTCCGTTTACGACAGCATAGAAGTCAAGCAAAAGGTCGTTGGGCCAGAAGCGGGTTCCGCTCTCGTTCACCCAATTGATTCCGCCATCGGGCGATGTGATCTTGTCCCCGTTGATGTAGGTCTTTTCATCGCTGCTTTTCGCGTACACGGTGAATTCGGACGGCTTATTGTTGTTGCAATAAATCGCATCCGCCTTCGTTGCGTTGTTCGCGACGACATTGAAACGGATCTCCCCGTCGTTGCTTTCGAGTACCTCGCTCTTGGTGCAGGACACTGCAGCGAGCGCAAGAAGAGCGGGCACGGCTAAAATAAATTTTTTCATTGTTTTTGTTTGTTTAATTAAACTGAAAAGTTAAAAAATTGATAATTAATAGTTTTACATTTCAATCTCGACTTCCACTACCTCCCAGTCGTCAATCGAAGGATCGAATCCGCTTCCGCCCTCGATGGGCTGGGGAAGATCAAGTCCGTCGATAATGATGTGCACATGGCGCCGGTCCGGAGCCTCGTGGATCTGCGAGGTCACGTCGAGGTTCTCGGCGCCCTTGAAGCAGTACTTCTTGCCGTCGTCCATCACGGCGTAGAACACCATGCGGTGCGGCTCCTCGTTGTCGGGATGATGACCGAAGGTGTAGAACTCACCGGTGACCAGCGAGACTCCGTCGGAATGCGACGCGAAGGGTATGGTCACGCATTCGTCGTCAAGTTCCTCTGTTGAGAAGGTCAGCATTCCGGACATTCCCGAAAGCGTGCCGCTCATCTGCTGCAGATGTTCGAGATTCTTGACATTCCTGACCTCGTAAGTGTAGGTGCAGACCATCTCGTGAGGGTACAGGGTGACCACGTTCTCGGCCTTGTCGACAATCTCCACCTCGGTGTCGCTACTGCCCCAGAGCATGTCGGGGCATATCACAACGCGCTCGTCCTCGGCGCCGTCGGCCTTGGGTACCGAGTAGCTCGCGGCGTTGCCGTACATGGGTTCGAGGGGATTGCCTTCACGGGTGAAGCCGCCGTGGGTGGCGAAGTCGTCGGTATTGTAGAACTGGACGGCCTCGGTGTCATTGTTGTAGCAGAGCACGAGGTATTCTCCGACCGTAAGATTCACTTCTCCGCCTTCGGTGCCCTTGAAGTCGAAACGGTAGCCGCTTCCGCCGCCGACGGGGTAGAAGTACACGCACATGCCGTCAGGATCGGCTCCCGGAGCGTCCCTCCAGTCGAATTCCACCTTTACGGACATGGTATGCGGATGATCCCAGCAGAGTTCCTTGTGAACGCAGCAGGGGAGCAGGAGCAAAATTGCAAGCAGATATGAAATGCGTCTCATCCTCGGCCCTCCTAATATCCTTGATTGTAGTTGCCGCGGCCGAGAAGCCATACGAGGGATATCTCCAGCCTGGTCGGTCCGAAATAGTTCAGCCTGTGCGTCGACTGCCATACATAGCAGTCGTCGATGGGCAGATATTCGTAATAGATGCCTCCCACCCAGCCGACGCCGAGCGTGAAGTCGAGATTGAGCCTCTCCGCGATCGGAAGCGAGTAGCCGTATTCGACTCCGGCAGAGAAATTCGCCCTGTCGTAGATGTCGCCGCCCGGTTCGCCGCCGAGGAAACCGCGTCCTCCTGTCTCGAAGTCATAGGTGAACGCAGAGCCGTAGAGTCCTACATGATGACCTGTCAGGGGCTTTTCCTGCGAGCGCCGTCCGAACCATTTGCGCAGGGTCAGGTCGCCTCCGTAGATGCGCCAGTACCAGTGCGCGGGGTCGGATTTCCACCATCCGTGCATCCAGCCGCCGGCAATGCTCCAGTTGCGCCCGAGATAGAACTCCGCGGAGGCGTTCGGCACGAGCAGGGCGTCGTAGAGCATGTTGGTCTTCAGTGCCATATAGAACGGCTTCTTGAAGACAGGCGGCACGACCGTACGGGTAAGCCTGGTTTCGGGAGTCTCGAGTCTGACGGTCGGAGCCGTCACGAGGGGCACGAAGAAGGGGTTGCGCATCTTGTCGTACCACAGATATATGCGGGAGGCGCGGATCTCGGGGAAAAGATTCCTGTACATATAGCGGTAGGGTTCACCGCCCTTGAAGCGCGACAGACGCCCGACATTGTTGTCCGCGAGCTTCTCTCCTCCCACGCAGCGGCTGGCGATGTCCCGCAGGAACTCCAGCGTCTCCTCTCGATAGGGGACATTCTCGTCCTGCTCCACGAGCTTTATCAGACCGTTCCAGTCTCTTCCGAGATATTCGAAGGTCGTGAGGGAATCGGGCAGTTCGCCGTAACGGGAAAGATAATCGAACAGGACGTTCGCGCGTTTTTCCGAAAGTCGTTTATTGAGCGGGATGGATCCTTCAGGCGACGCACCGCCTACGACCATGACTTTCTTGAGGGTATACACCGAATCGGTATATCCCCATGTCAGACTGTCGGCAATGCGGTCAAGGGTCTCCCTGTTGTCCCTGATCGACATGTCAAGGACGGAATACCCCTGCCTGAAATAGATTTTCACCGAGTCACGGACTTCCCTCGACTCTGCGACATTGAACAACGACATGGCGAGCAATATCGTCAGGACAATGCAACATTTTTCCGTACGCATATACTTCAAATCGCCTTCTCTTGCATAGAGACGTAATCTCACCTTGCAAAGATAATATATTCCGTTAAAATACTGATACTCATGGGCAAACTTTTTTACAAAAAAATTGAATTTTTCAAGATTGAGACTGGGGGGGGGGCGCTGTGTATCAATTACTTACGCAAAAATGGCCATCTCTATGCAAGAGAGGGCCATTTATCATAACGAGCTCAATATCAGCTTGTTTGCCATATCTATCTCGGAGTTGTCGATTGAATCCAGATAAATTCTTGTCGTATGTTCGGATTCATGCCCCATTCCGTCGCTGATCACCGACAGTGGAATATGCTTGTTTCTGGCGGCGCTCGCCCAGCTGTGACGCGCGACATACATGGTCAGCGGCTGCTCGAGCGAGGCCATCCTGCCGACGGTCTTCAGGTTGCGGTTGACCTTGTGCGACATGCGCAGATAGCGCATCCTCTCGTCGGCGGCATCCGTAATGATGGGCAGAAGATATATGCCGGAGGCGCATCCGCCCTGATATTTCTCCACAATGTCCTGCATGCATGATTCCCAGCGCACCTGCAGCAGCTGCCCCGTCTTTCTGCGGCGGTAGGCGAGCATTCCGTGCGCCAGATCCTTCTTTCTGAGATAGGCCATGTCGACAAAGGGCATCCCGCGCGTGTAGAAGGAAAACAGAAACATGTCCCTCGCGAAATCGAGCGTCGAGCGGTAGGGGAGAGGCATTTCCCTGATTCTGCTGATCTCCGCAAGGGACACGGCCCGCTTGACCGTGCGGCCCACTCCGGTGTAGACATACCTGAACGGATTGCCCGGAGAGACCAGACCGAGCTCCGACGCACGGTTATAGGCCGCCCTGAGAATCCGCATGTAGAACGATGTCGTGTTGGCGAGCAGCCCGCGGGATTTCAGGTAGGCCTCATAGGACATCATCATTGCCGCGTCAAGCTCTCCTATGGGGACGTCACGTCCGTCGCGGAATTTTCTGAAACTGTTCAGGGCGGAGGTGTAGGTCTCTGAAGTGCGGTATCTTCCCAGCACGCGCAACTCTCCGGCCAGAGACTCCATGAAACGGAACATCGAGTCCGTTTTCTTGATTCTGTTCTTTTGCATGTAAAATAAGTTTTTTAGAAAAATCAGCCCCGGCCAGCCGGACGGGGTTGACGAAATTACATCTTCACTCGCTGATTTTGCGTATATTTGCCTCTATCGCGCCATTTATACGGCTGCGCCTCGGCATAGTATACATTTGCTCTGCTCTCGGTTTCTGCGTATTTTTGCCCGATATAGACAAATCCGATGAAAAATCCAGATCAGAAACTCAGAATCATTTTCGTGTGCCACGGGAACATCTGCAGGACTCCGATGGCGGAATTCATAATGAAGGAGCTCGTACGGAGGGCCTGTCTCGAAGACAGCTTCGCAATCTCCTCCGCTGCAGTCTCTTACGAAGAGCAGGGCAATTCTCTGTATCCACCCGCCGCCGCGAAGCTCAGAGAGAAAGGAATTCCGTTCACGGCGCATGCCGCCCACAGGATCACCCCCGCAGAAGCCGCCGGAGCCGACCTTATTATAATAATGGACAGATCCAACGAACGCCTGCTGAAACGCATCATCAAGCCCGAAGATTTCGTCAAGATCCGCTATATGATGGAGTTCGCTGGTTTTCCCGGACGCGAAGTCTCCGATCCCTGGTTCACCGGAAACTTCGAAAGCACCTTCAGAGACCTTGATGCGGCGTGCAGGGGACTGCTGGAATATGCACAAGTTAACATAATATAAATTGTGTAACAAACTGGAACTTGTCGTAAACAGCAAAAAATCAAGAAAAGGTTGGCAGTTTAGCGGCAAAACTCTTATTTTTAGCGATTGAATTAAAATTTCAATCATATGAGCAAACTGTCCATCACCTTGATTTTCAGCACACTTTGTGCAATTTCGTTGAACGCTCAAACCAGACATGTACAATGGACTTACGAATCGAAAGAAATTTCCGAGGATTTGTACGAAATTTCAATCACTGCTGTCCCTGACTTCGGCTGGCATATCTACGACACATTGAAGACTGAGTTCGGTCCGACAGCCACCTCCGTCAACTTCGACGAGTCCGCTGGAGCGGAGACTGTCGGAAAGCTTGAAATCGACGGAAAGCTGCACAAATTCTATGACGACGCGTTTATGATGGAGGTCGGGTATTTCGAAGGCAACGTCACATTCAGGCAGAAAGTCAGGCTCCCCGCCGGAAAAGACAGCGTCAGCGCCCTGCTCGAATGGATGTCTTGCAACAATACCAATTGCGACCGTCCCGCGACCGAAACTGTCGAAATCAAAGTAAGGTAGTGTATAATCAATTATAAATCAATTAATTATGAAAGAATCTATCAAATTTGCGGCCCTTGCGCTGCTGGCACTTGCCGCATGCACGCCCAAGGTCGAACCTGACCCGGAGCCTGAACCTGATCCGGCTCCTGTTCTCGGTGAATCAGTCATTCTGACCGAGGAAGCAGGTTCTTCCTCTACGGTCAACCTGAATTCCTCCGCCGGGTGGACAGCCGTCTCAGAAGACGACTGGTTTTCAGTCTCCCCCATGGGCGGATTCGCAGGTGAAACCGAACTTACGGTTACGGCAGGCAGCGCGAATTCCGACATCAGAGAAAGGGTGGGATACTTCGAGATAACCGTAGAAGGGGAAGACCCCGTAAGATTCTATGTAATCCAAAGAGGAGCACGCGGCCTTGAGCTTACCACGACGCAGTACACAGCCTCCGGAAGTGCCGGAGAGGTCGAAGTCGAAGTCTGGACAAACGACGAGCTCACTGCCGGATTCGACCAGACCTGGGGCGAAATCGCTGACGTGGAATACGGTGTGGAAACCACTCTGCTTGACGACGGAACGACTGTGTCGGAGCTCCAGAAGGCACGGATAAGCCTGACTCTCGAAGAGAACCCCGACATATTCAATTCCAGGAGCGGCAGTCTTTCACTGAAAATTGCCTCCGGAGATGAAAAGACGGTTCCTCTCGTTCAGAACTACAGGGAATTCTTCCGCAGGACTCTCGCACTTCGTTTCACCGCAACCTGGTGCGGATACTGCCCCATGATGGCGCAGAGCTACGAGAATGCAGCCGAGGCCAGGCCCGAGAGATTCGTTCCGGTAAGCCTCCACGCCGCTAATTCCGACATACCTTCCGACGGCATCAGCAATCTTGAACAAATGTACAGAATCGGAGGATACCCTTCCGGCGTGGTCAACAGCGTCGCTGACGTCCAGAACAATGACCCCGAAATAATCACTCCGGTCCTGACAGGACTTGTCGACGAGGCCTGCACACTGCTGCCCGCCAAGACGTGCGTCAGCGCCGAAAGCGCTTTCTCGGGTAGTTCCCTGAGCATCAGCGGCACTCTTGCCACAAGAGAGGAGCTCCCCTACCGGGTCCATGTGTACATCCTCGAAGATGGAATCATAGCCAGCCAGACCTCCTATTCGTCAGAATATCCAGGAGGGACATACTATGTCCATGATCATGTGCAGAGATGTCTTGCCACCGGCACCGATGGAATCCTCGTGCAGGGCGAAGACAAGGGCTATGCCGAATTCTCTGTCAGCTACGACGTCCCCGCCGGCAGAATCGAGGATTCCGACAACGCCTACGCCGTGATTTTCGTGACCTACGAATCCGACAAGGTTTTTGAAGGAGGCGTACAGTATGTGACTTACAGGAACTACGGCCAGATAGTCGACAATGTGTTCACCATCCCTCTCAACGGTAAAATCGATTATGAATATGAAAAATAAGCTTATCCTTACCGCTGCGCTCTGCCTGCTCCCAATTCTCGGCATCGCGCAGAACACCCTTCCGGATGTCGAGGTGAAGAACCTTGACGGACAGACATGCAGCATACAGACAATCCTCGACGGCTCACCCGTTATCCTCAGTTTCTGGAGCACCACCTGCCATGCTTGCCTGCAGGAGCTCGGCGCCATGAACGACGCATATGTCGACTGGATTGAAGAAGCCGACTTCAAGATCGTCGCGGTCGCAAGGGATGACGCCCGCTCCTCTTCCAAAGTCGCACCTATGGTAAACGGACGAGGCTGGAGCGACTTCAGCTTCTACCTCGACGAGAACGGCGACCTTTCCCGGGCCATGAACGTGCAGACCGAACCGACGACCTTCGTGCTCGACAAGGACGGGAACATTGTCTTCACACATCTCGGATACACACCCGGAAGCGAAGAGGAGCTGTTCGACAAGATTCTCGAACTTCAGGAATAGGAGGAGCGCATGATGCACAGATTTGATACAATCCTGCTTGCCGGTCTAGGCCTGATGCTGTCGGCTCCCGCGTTCGCCGACTCTGACGACAAGGGCAGCCTCTCGGCCAGCTTCGAGACCAACACCACCTATTATATGAATGACGAGGCGACCGGTGCCGTTGCGCCCGACGGCCGCTTCGGCTCAAACAACTACCTCAAGCTCGACTACACCAAGGGCGGCTTCACCGCAGGCGTCCAGCTCGAGGGATACATGCCCGCTGTAAGCGGATATTTCAGCGGCACTTTCGCAGCCGAGAACTTCCTGAGCTACGACCTCTATGTGGGTTTCGCATCCAACGGCTGGGACATACGTGCCGGAAGCCTCTACGAACAGTTCGGAAGCGGCCTTCTGTTCCGCACCTACGAAGACCGCGAGCTCGGCATCAACAACGCACTGCAGGGAATACGCGTCGCTTACAACTTCGGAGACTTCCTGAACGTCAGAGGCCTGTACGGCCGTGTCCGCAATGTGCGCGAATATTCCGACGCGATGGTTTCCGGAGCCGACCTGTCGTTCTCCCTGTCCAGGCTGCTGAACATGGACAGGATGAATATCATGCTTGAAGGAAGCGTCGTCGACAAATTCGAGGCCCAGCCCTCCAACGCGGATCCGTCGTGGTCCGACCACTCCACCGGGTATTCCGGCCGTCTGCTGCTCGGCTACGAAGGCTTCCAGATCAAAGGCGAGTACATGAACCGTCGAAGCGACCCGGCGTTCTACAACCAGATGAATGACGGACGCAGCAAGGCCATTCAGGTGGACATGAGCTATACTGGAAACGGCTTCGGCGCCCTGCTGACCTTCCGCAAGCTGGACAATCCCTTCTTCCAGGGCATTCGCAGCGAATCTGACATGTATACTTATATCAACTATGTCCCGGCGCTCACCCAGCAGCACACCTACATGCTCGCCACGCTCAAGCCCTACAGCGCTCAAAGCGACGAGATAGGCGGACAGGCCGACCTCTACTACAACTTCCGCAGAGGAACTGCTCTCGGCGGAAGGAAGGGCATGAAAGTGCACGCCAACTTCTCCAGCTGGTACAAGGGCGGGCAGGTTGCCGACGGAGAGAATCCGCTTCTCTTCAGAGACCTTACTGTCGACATCGAGCGCTGGTTCGGAAGCGATTTCAAGCTGATCCTGCTCTACAGCTGGCAGACATACAACGAAATCGCCCAGATGCAGGGCGCCGACATCCTGAATTCACACGCCCTCGTTGCCGACATGACTTACCGCTTCGACCGCAAGAACTCCCTGCGCATGGAGCTCCAGCATCTGTTCGGCGATGTGAATGACCACGGCAACTGGGCAGCGGCGCTGCTGGAATACAACTTCGCACCGCGCTGGAGTGTCGCCGTTCAGGACATGTGGAACTACGGAGACACCGGCATCCACTACCCAAGCGGCAGCGTGAGCTACTCCTACGGCAAAGTGCGCTGTGCTATCAACGCCGGACGCTTCAAGGAAGGCTACCAGTGCTCCGGAGGCGTATGCAGAATGACCCCGGCATATACAGGAATCAATCTCTCTCTGATTGCATCTTTGTAGGAGTCTGCAGTTTTTACAATAGAAGAGCCCCGGAATCAGATAAGGTGATCCCGGGGCTCTTGTCGTAAGAGAATTCTCGCAGGCGCTATCTCATTTCGGTCAGCTTCAATTCCTTCGCATTGAGAGCTGATACCTTGCCGACCTTGGCATTGAGTTCGGCGGGAGTACCGAATGCAGGAGCCGCGCCGCTCTTGGTGGACATGGTCGCAGGAGCAAGGAGGTATTCAATAAGTTCCCCTGGATCAGACACATCCTCGGTTGATGCGGCTATCGGGTCGCTCTTGAACAGCTGGCCGGGGTTTCCGTTCTCGTCCACCGCTATTCCGGCAAGGAACATGTCAGGTTCATCCGCATAATTGACAAGGAACAAGCCGGAAGTGGAATTCTGCATTTCCGAACTGTAAGTGAAGATCTCCATGCGGAGAGCGTCATCCTGACTATATATTTCCTGTGGATAGTTGAAGAGATTCCAGTAGATTTCATCGGAGTCGGACTCGGCCGTGATGAGCATGAAGGCATCGGCTCCATTTGCAAGATTGCTTTCGAGCATGTCCGCAAGGTCGGGATTTACAGCCTCCGCCGCAGCGACGGAGGCCTCTCCGTCGAAGAACTTGTAGTTCATGTTCAGCTCGGCCGTTCCCATTTCCACCTCTGGCGTCGAGAAATCATAGGTGAACAGCCCGGTGGTCGCTTCTCCGCCTGCGTATCCGAAAGCGTAGACAGTAAAGTCCATGTCAGGAGCAAGGTTGAATGAAGTCGCCGTCGCTCCGGCTCCGAGATATACACTGCCCTCCAGGCTGTATTCCTGAAGCATGTCGGAGATTATGTCATCATCCGAGACTCCGGCTGTATAGTCTGAAGACGCAACCATGTAAAGATAAGCTTCGTCTGTAGTGCCGGAGATGTTTATGTCGGCGGAAGTCGGCTTCACATTGCCGGCGGAGATTGTCAGCTGGTTGTCGGAAGGTGACACCTCGCTGCCCGTAGTCGCATATACCTCCACATGCTCGCCGGCATTTCCATCGGCAGAGTACTGGAATGGAATGAATACATACTCTGTCTCACGGTCAAAATCGCCTGCAAGGACAAGCTTGCCGGAAGGCACCAGCATCGAGAGCACGAATTCTTCCGTATATCCGTAGATTACATAGTATTGTACCATCTCATTAAGCTGTGAAACCGTCGAGGCTATCATGTTTTCTACAGTATATTCTTCAAGAGCGGAGCTTTCGGCGAGAACATAGTACCAGTAGCCATCATAATCCTTAGGATCCACGGAGAAGGAGATAGTGGGGCCGTTGACAGTGGTCGTGACAGCGAAAGCCAGATTTGCGGGATCGACAGCGGCCTCCTGGGTCACGGTGATCGCAGGCTCTGTCTCGACTCCGGGATACTCCACGTTGATGACAGCGGTTCTGTCGGAATTGTAGTCCGTGTTCTCCGCAACTTTGAAACTGATGGTCGAGGCGGTCTCGTCAACGGTCAGATCCGTAATCCAGTCGCATTCGGCATCCGCAAGGCTTGCGGTCACGTGCGCATCTGCAACGGCGTTCTGAAGCTCGTAGGATACAGTCCTGCTGCCTCCGCGCGCGGGAACGGGCACATTTTCGGTCTCAAGCTCAAGGACAGGCGCCACATATACGGCCTGTTTCACGGTGAAAGTGACATCCTCGGCTCCGCTGTACGAAACCGTGACCACACCCTCTCTTTCGCTTCCAGTATTAGCCTCCACATTGAAAGTGATGCTTGACTCCGAAGGATTGACGGTCAGATCCTGTATCCACGATTCAGCGGTGGATGCACTGACTTCCGTCCCTTCGACAGGATTCTCGACCTGATAGACCACGCTGCGCGGTCCGCCGTCCTGTCCGACAGTGACCACGGACACGTTCAGCTTCAGCACTGGATCGGGCTGAAGCTCCTGCTTCTGGCAGGCGCTCGCAAGAAGGAGCGCAGACAGGCCGAGCAGAGAATAAAACAAATGATTTCTCATAGAAACTGAATTAAACGATTAATTTTATTATGCCATAAAATTAAAAAATTCCAACAACTAAAACAACGATGCCGACCATTTACAAACTTGATGCATACGCCAGCGGCTTCTTGATTTTTCGACAATTTCATCCTGCCTGCCGCTATCCTTTCGCCTCCATTGCGCACACGCACAGGATGCCTTCACCCTGACCAGCGGGCGGTGAAAAGCAGTGGAGCATTGTCAGACAATAAGATTCATGGACGGCACCTCGCACAATCAGATTTCAAGAAAACCGGAGCCGGCCGGAAGCGGACAAAAAACGGGCCGGTTGAAACCGACCCGTTTTACTCTCGATATTGCGCAAAAGGCTATTTCACCATTCTTGCCGTCCTTACATTCAGAGCTCCCGTCTCGCAGAGTTTGGCGAAAGGAACCTTGTAGCTGTCTACAGGTTTGAACTTCATGCCGACGGGCTTCAGTCCGGTGCTCTTGGCTGACGCTCCCGCAGAAGCGGCGGCCCTGGTCATGGTAAGAGGGAACTGCGGAATCAGTTCAGGATTCGTCGCAGAGTAAGCGGAAGTAGTCTGTATGCTTTCAAGAATAAAGCACATGCTTCCCATCGTTACCTGCTCCGTACCTCCCATTCCATCCTGGGCTTCAAATGTGATTCCTGTAACAGTCGCAGCGTCGTCTCCGGACAGAACAGCTTCCGCTATGTCAGCGTTAGGCCAATAATACCCCTCACCGTTATCGGATCCATAGAACCCGAGAGTGCATACATCCCTGCTGCCATCTTCTGCCGTAACGGTAATCTGGTAATTGCCAATATTGGAGCTGGGAACAAAAACAAGGTTTCCTGTCGTGCTGTCAAAAGCCACTTCCACCGGAGGAGTGTCTGCTCCTTGGAAAATTCCGGGCTCCCATCCTGACATGTTAAATGATATTTCCGGCTCAAGAACGGAAAGCGTTATGTCGAATCCGACTCCTTCCGCATCTTCAATTCTCCAGTCTCCGAGCCATTTGTTATAAGCTTCGGATGCTTGAATCTCTTCAGGAGTGAAAATGTCTGAAATCGCATATGCTCCGGTAGGAACTCCATCGTTTGTGACCCCGACAGCTATTGCATACCACTGCGACGACGAATTCAGGATTCCCATTGCCAAATTGGTTACCGTTTCTGTCAAAAGCAAATCATCCCATGAAGTGGGCATCCCCGGAACGCCAGCCTGCTCATAATAGTCCAACATTTCCTGATAGTAAGCAACCAAAGCTTCAGCATATTGCCCGATTCCATATTGATCCAGCTCCTCGGCGGTCAAGACTGCAGGCAGATAACCGTCTGAACCGGAATTAACGGTCACATCTATCAAATCTGAATAGCCATCATCAGTCTTCCCTTTTCCGGCATATGACACAGTCCAGTTCGGATTGATTTCATAGTCGCCTCCTCCGAACTGGTTCACAGTGAAGCTGACATTGTCGGCATTGGTATATGAAACGACCACTTCGGCAGACCTCTTCTCTCCAGTGTTCGCTCCGACATTGAAGGTGATTTCCTCTGCGCCCACTTCCAGTCCTGTAATCCATTCCGGAAGATTGGTAACGTTCAGTTTCACTCCGTCAAGAGCGTTGGTCACTTCGTATGCGAGAGAAGCAGAACCGCCTGCGGATGTAACTGAAACCGTAGTCGACGCAAGCTTGATCACCGGCTTTCCTGCCGCCGCCTGCTTGATGGTGAACTCCACGGAGCTGGCAGCCTGGGGATATGAGAGAATCACCTTCGCGGACCTTTCCTCCATGGCGGTGTTGACCTCCACATTGAAAGTCACTGCTCCGCTGGCTGCGGCAAGACCAGTAACCCAGTCCACTTCGGCGGGGTCGGTAGAGAGACTGACAGAAGCTCCCTGCACCGGATTAGTCACACGATATTCAACAGAACCGGGGCCTCCGTTGGCGTCTATCGTAAATTCAGACTCGCCGACGAGGGTCAGATACGGTGGATCCATCGTGGGTTTCTGACAGCCGTTCACAAGGAACAGGGCAGCCATT